>NZ_JBQCCF010000054.1:0-45473 GCF_051962475.1 Dyella sp. | reverse complement strand
TAATGTTGTCGCAGCCAGCGCGGGGTATTTGTTTTTTTTTTTCCCCCAACCCACCCCCTTGGCCCCCCCCCGCCCGCGGGCTCCTACATTGTCAGTAGAGAACGCGGGTGCGCAGCGTGCCGGGGATAGCGGCCAGCCGGTCCTTGAGCGCATTGGCCTGAGCCACGTCGGCGGACACGTCGATCACCACGTAGCCCACCTGCGGATCGGTCTGCAGGAACTGTGCGTCGATGTTGATGTTGCCGGCGGAGAACAGTTCGTTGATGCGTGACAGCACGCCCGGCACGTTCTGGTGGATGTGCAGCAGGCGGCGGCTGTTCGGGTGCTCGGGCAGCGACACCTCGGGGAAGTTCACCGCCGACAGGGTCGAGCCGTTGTCGCTGTAGCGCACCAGTTTGGCCGCCACCTCGATGCCGATGTTGTCCTGCGCCTCCAGCGTGGAGCCGCCGATGTGCGGGGTGAGGATCACGTTGTCCATGCCGACCAGCGGTGAGACGAACGGATCGTCGTTGCCCTTGGGCTCGGCCGGGAACACGTCGATCGCCGCGCCAGCGAGATGTTCGCGCTGCAGTGCGCTGGCCAGTGCATCGATGTCGACCACGGTGCCGCGCGAGGCGTTGATCAGCAGCGCGCCTGTGCGCATTCTGGCGATCTGCGCGGCGCCGATCATGTTCTGCGTGGCGGGTGTCTCGGGCACGTGCAGGGTAACCACGTCGGAACGCTCCAGCAGATCGTCCAGGCTCGCCGCAGCGCGGGCGTTGCCCAGCGAGAGCTTGGTCTCGATGTCGTGGAAGATCACCTGCATGCCCAGCCCCTCGGCGAGCACGCCGACCTGGGTGCCGATATGGCCGTAGCCGATCACGCCCAGCGTCTTGCCGCGCGCCTCGTAGCTGCCGGCGGCAGATTTGGTCCAGCCACCGCGGTGGCACAGCGCGTTCTTCTGCGGAATTCCGCGCAGCAGCATGATCGCCTCGGCCAGCACCAGCTCGGCGACGCTGCGGGTATTGGAGTAGGGCGCGTTGAACACCGGCACGCCGAGCTTCTTCGCGGTCACCAGGTCGACCTGGTTGGTGCCGATGCAGAAGCAGCCCACCGCGATCAGCCGCTTGGCCTCGGCCAGCACCTCGGCGGTGAGGTGGCTGCGCGAGCGGATGCCGACGATGTGCGCCTCGGCCACGCGGGCCTTGAGCTCGGCCTCGGGCAACGACTTCTGGTGGTACTCGATCTGGCTGTAGCCGGCCTGGCGGAACGTCTCCACGGCGCTCTGACTGACGCCTTCGAGCAGCAGCACCTTGATGTCTTGCTTGGGGTAGGAGGTCTTCATGGCGATCCAACGGCGCGGGACAGGCGATCACTATGCCAGAGCCGCGGGCGGAATGCGGCAGTGCACCACTGGACCGGTTTCCGGCGCGATGTCACCCTAGGCCTCCGCGCCAGGACCCCTCCATGACCCAAGCCCGACTTGCCTCCCTCGCCGCTGCGCTGCCGGATCTGCGCCTGCTGACCGACCCGTCCGACCTGGAGCATTACGGCCGCGACTGGACCCGTCGCTGGGCGCCCGCACCGCTGGCCATCGCCCTGCCGACCAGCGTCGCCGAAGTGCAGGCCGTGGTGCGCTGGGCGAACGAACACGGTGTGGCGATCGTGCCGTCCGGCGGACGCACCGGTCTTTCCGGTGGCGCCGTGGCGGCGTACGGCGAGCTGGTGCTGAGCCTTGAGCGCATGAATCAGGTGCTGGCCTTCGACGCGGTCGATCGCACGCTCACCGTGCAGGCCGGCATGCCGCTGCAGGCGGTGCAGGATGCCGCCAAAGCACAGGGCCTGATCTACCCGGTCGATTTCGCCGCGCGTGGCTCGTGTTCGATCGGCGGCAATATCGCCACCAACGCGGGCGGCATCCGCGTGATCCGCTACGGCAACACGCGCGAATGGATCGCCGGGCTCACCGTGGTCACCGGCACCGGCGAGGTGCTGGAGCTCAATCGCGGCTTGATGAAGAACTCCAGCGGCTACGACCTGCGCCAGTTGATGATCGCCTCCGAAGGCACCTTGGGCATCGTGGTCGAGGCGACGCTGAAACTGACCGACCCGCCGCCGCCCTCGCAGGTGATGCTGCTGGCGCTGCCAGACATGGATGCGCTGATGCAGGTGTTCGCGCTGTTCCGATCGCGGCTGGCGCTGCAGGCGTTCGAGTTCTTCACCGACGTGGCGCTGCGCCACGTGCTGGCACACGGCGCCCAGCGCGCGATCGAGGGCGATCACCCGTACTACGTGATCACCGAGTTCGACGCGGCGGACGAACGGGCGCAGGAAGCGGCGCTGACCGCTTTCGAGGAAGGCGTGGAGCAGGGCTGGATCAGCGATGGCGTGATCGCCCAGAGCGACGCCCAGGCCGCCGCCTTGTGGCGCCTGCGCGAGGGCATCACCGAGAGCGTGGCGCCGCGCCGGCCCTACAAGAACGACGTCTCCGTGCGGATCAGCGCGGTGCCCGATTTTCTGCACGCCATGCAGGCGCTGCTCACCCGCGAGTACCCGCAGTTCGAGGTGGTGTGGTTTGGCCATATCGGCGACGGCAACCTGCACATCAACGTGCTGACCCCGCCGGGCACGGACGATGCGGCGTTCATCGCCCAGTGCGAGCACGTGACCAAGCACCTCGCCGCCACGCTGCAGCAGTTCGGCGGCAGCATCTCGGCCGAGCACGGCATCGGCCTGGTCAAGCGGGCCTACCTGGAGAGCACCCGCGGTGCCGCTGAGATCGCCCTGATGCGCGGCGTGCGGCAGGTGTTCGACCCGCATGGCATTCTCAATCCCGGCAAGCTTTTTGCCCCGCCGTCGCCCGATGGCGCCCACTGACCCGCGACAATCCCCCACATGAAAACCCTACATCCGGCCAGCAACGATCCCGCCACCGGCACGCACGTGCATCCCCACCCACACCTTCCGGGCGAAGCTCACGAGGCCGAGCAGCAGGCCGAGTCCGACGAGGTACTGCACGCCCAGGCGTTGCGCGACTCGGCCCTGCGCGCGCCCAAGTGAGCGCGCTGGACGCGTGCTAGCCTAATCGGCCACCGCAGCTTCCCAGGAGCAAGCATGTCGTCGGAGCGCCGTACGCTGTATCCAGAAATCGAGCCGTTCGATAGCGGCTTTCTCAAGGTCTCGGAGCTGCACACGCTCTACTACGAGCAGAGCGGCAACCCGAACGGCAAACCGGTAGTGTTCCTGCATGGCGGTCCCGGTGGCGGCGTCAACGCGAAGTGCCGGCGCTTCTTCGATCCGGCGGTGTACCGCATCGTGCTGTTCGATCAGCGTGGCTGCGGCAAGTCCACGCCGCACGCCGAGCTCACCGACAACACCACCTGGGATCTGGTGGCCGACATCGAGCGGCTGCGCGGGCATCTGGCGATCGACCGCTGGCAGGTGTTCGGCGGCTCGTGGGGCTCGACGCTCGCGCTGGCCTACGCCGAAACGTACCCGGATCGGATCACCGAACTGGTGCTCCGCGGCATCTTCATGCTGCGGCGCTGGGAGCTGGAATGGTTCTACCAGAAGGGCGCCGATGCGCTCTATCCGGACGCCTGGGAGACCTACCTGGCGGCGATCCCGGAGGCCGAGCGCGGTGATCTGATGAGCGCCTACCACCGCCGCCTCACCAGCGAGGATGCCGCCACGCGCATCGCCGCGGCGCGCGCGTGGTCGGTATGGGAGGGCGCTACCAGCTTCCTGTGGCAGGACCAGAGCCACATCGAATCCAGCGGTGAGGACGAGTTCGCACTGGCGTTTGCGCGCATCGAGTGCCACTACTTCGTCAACGGCGGCTTCTTCGAGCACGATGACCAGCTGCTGCGCCACGTCGAGCGCATCCGCAACATTCCTGCGGTGATCGTGCAGGGCCGCTACGACGTGGTCTGTCCCTTGCGCAGCGCGTGGGATCTGCATCGCGCCTGGCCGGAGGCCGATCTGCGCATCGTGCAGGATGCCGGCCACTCGGCGTTCGAGCCAGGCATCCTGCACGAGTTGGTGCAGGCCACCGACCGCTTCGCGCGCCTCGGCGTTGCCCGCAGCGCCTGAGCCGGGCGCCAATGCGGCACCCATGAAAAAGGCCACGCCCGGTGACGGGCGTGGCCTTCGCTTTTTACGACTTGCGACGAACTCAGTGCACGCGGTGGCCGTGGCCGATCACGATCGACGGATCGAGCAGGTCCACGACGAAGCCGTCATGGTCGGAGGCGCCGATCGCCTTGGTCGCATCGGTGGCCGAGGCGGCATCGTCCAGCGTCTGTGCCGGTGCGTCCAGGTTGCCGCGGCCGTATTGCATGCGCATGAAGCGCAGGCGCGCCGGCCAGTTCAGCAGGGCGTGGTCGAGTACCTGGAAGGTCGGCACCGAGCGGCCGGAGTTGCCCGAGCCGGCCTTGGTGTAACCCTGGATCTCGCCGAAGTTCTGCGTGAACTGGAACGAGTAGCGGTCGTTGTAAGGCACCGAATCGACGGCGTTCCACAGCGCAGGATGCACGATGTTCGGGCCACCGAGCTTGAGCAGGTTTTTGCTGTCCTTGTAGCGTCCCGAGATCAACCCGACCATGTCGACGAAGCCGTCGCTGAACTGGTACGCGTTGAAGTCGCCCACCACCATCAGCGGGGTCAGCGGTGAGGTCTGCTGCAGCGCCTGCACCTGGCGGGCGATCGACTTGGCCTGCTCGAAGCGCTTGGCGCGATCGCGATCGGCGGAGCTGCCGGTCTTGTCCACGTTCTGGCGCGCCTTGGTGTGCACCGCGATCACCTGGAACCGCATCAGGCCGGCTTGGGCGGTCAGCAGCAGCGGCGGGTGGTCATGGATGTATGCGGTCTGGCCGTTGTCGTCCCAGGTTTCGTCGGCTGCCAGCTGGCGTACCGAGAGCACCTTGACCCGATCGGCGCGCACCAGGAAACCGACGTCGATGCCAGAGGGGTCGTGGCCCTCCATCAGGTAGGCGTCGTAGCTGGCGTGGTAGTCGTCGCCGAGTTGCTTGGCCAGGCCCTGCAGCAGGGCAAGGTTCTTCACCTCTTCCACCGAGACCACGTCGGGCAGGCGCAGCACCGAGCCGATATAGGCGGCCAGGCGCTCGGTCTTGAGCTGGACCTGCTCGGCTGTCGGCTCGTTGCTGTCGCCGCTGCAGGTGTAGGTGGTGTCGAACGTGTTGTCGCAGAAGCGCTCGGTATTGAGCGCACCCACGCGCAGGGCCACCGGCGGCGCCTTGTCCACCGCGCGCGGCAGTTCCACCGCATGCTTCAGCTTGAACTTCGTCGGGATCAGCGTGTACGCGCCGAAGTCGTAGGAGATCACGCCCTCGGCCTCAAACGTGGAGCCGGCGTTGAACGGCGTGTTCAGCGGCACCGCGCCGAAGTCGGCGGTGTTCATCTTGAACACTTCCGGGTTGCCGTCCCAGTTGGGCAGGCTGACGCCGTCGGGCACCGGCACGCCATAGACCACGCCCGGCTCACGCAGCGAGCGCAGGCCGTTGGCAGTGATGCTCACCTCGGCGAACGGCTCGCCGCTGAAGCGCTTGTTGCCGGTGTTGATCATGCCGTGGCGCAGTTTCACCCGCATGCTGATGAAGCACTGGAAGTTGGTGGCGCCGCAGGACAGGTGCTGGGGGTCCGACGACGGCGTGTTCGCATCGAACACCACCGCCTTGGGCAGCGCCGCACCGTGCGAAACGACGTTCACCACAGGGTTCTTCAGCTCGGTGAGGTGGTAGTAGTTGTCCACCACCGCATCCACGTCCACCACGTCGCCGATGGCGACGGTGGGCGCGCTGCCGGTGAACACGTACACGCCGTTGGAGGTCAACGGATCGGCGTCGGCGCGACCGTCGGGGGTCTGCATCGTGAAGCCGGCCGGTCCCACCGCGGTGACGATGTTGCCGTGGGTGAGCACGGTCTTTCCCAGCAGCGGCGAGGTCTGCTCGCGGCCCTGGATCTGCCAGATCTCCGCATCGACCGGGATGTCGTACAGGATCGCGCCGATCGCACTGTCGCGCGCCAGCGTGTAGCCGGCCGAGGGGTTGCTCAGGGTCACGTGGAAGGCGCGGTCGCTCTTGCCGACGGTGCTGCCATGCACGGTGACGTTGAAGCTGGTGCTGCTTTCGCCCGGGGCGATGGTGAGGTCGGTGTCGAGCGCGTCGTAGTCGCCGGCGCTGGCCGAGGCAGTGTCGTCGGCGGTGGCCACGTGCACCGTGATGCCGCTGCCGGCCGGCGCCGGCTTGGACAGCGTGATGGTGAACGGCATGGCCACGTCGCTGGCGCCGCGCACGGTGGCGCTGGCGTCGGCGATCGACACGCTGGCCCCCATCGTTACGCACGGGCTGGCGCTGTTGCTCGGCGCGCTGGGGCTCAGCAGCACGAAGTCGGCGCCGTTGTCGTCGCTGTCCTTGGGCAGACCGGCGGCGTTCGTGCCGCGCACGTAGGACTGGTCGGCGTTGCTGCTGCCCAGCGAGGCCAGCGGCGTGCCTTCCTGGTAGGCCGAGCCGGAGCTCAGGCCCACCTGGTCGACGATGGTGCCCGCGCTATCGAGGATCGCCAAGCCGCCGGTGTCGGTGACGCCGGTGCTGTAGGTGAGGTCGCCCGCCACGCTGCCTGAGTAGCCGCCGCTGGACTTGTTGGTCAGCAGCAGGTGGCAGCCCGGAGCGATGCTGGTGCCGGCCGGCAGCGTCAGTCGCGTACCGACCGTGCCGCTCGCGTTGGAGCCGTTGAGCTGGTAGCCGGACACATCCAGCGTGGTGGAGCCGGCGTTGATCAGCTCGACGAATTCGTCGTTACCGCCGGCCGGTCCGCGCACGCGGAACTGGTTGATCTCAAGGTCGCTGGCGTAGGCCGAAAACGACAACGCCACGCCGGTCAGCGTCGCCAGTACGGCGCGCCGCATGTTGATTCCCTGCATGAAAAGTCACTCCCCTCTGGCGGGATCCTTGCTGGATCCGTGGAACGCCGCACGCTAGCAAGCTTTTGCGACAGTTCTGCGAACGCTCCCCCCGGAGCTGCGCTGTCGGCGATGTCGACCCGTGTCGACATCGCATTACTTTGCGTGATGTCGGAGTGGGATGAAACCCCCGTGCGCTCAGCCTGCGTCCGGCAGCTGCTTGGTGCCGAAGATCTTGTCGCCCGCATCGCCCAGGCCGGGCAGGATGTAACCGTGCTCGTTGAGGCGCTGGTCGATGGCGGCGGTGTAGATCTCGATGTCCGGGTGCGCCGTCTCGATGCGCTTGAGCCCCTCCGGCGCGGCGACCAGGAACAGGCCCTTGATGCGCTTGCAGCCGGCGGCCTTGAGCATGTCTACCGTGGCGACCAGGGTGCCGGCAGTGGCCAGCATCGGATCGACGATCAGCGCGATGCGCTCGTCCATGCGGCCGGTGAGCTTCTCGTAGTAGGTCACCGGCTTGAGCGTTTCTTCATCGCGCTGCAGGCCGACCACGCTCACCTTGGCGGCGGGAATCAGGTCGAGCACGCCGGGCAGCATGCCCAGCCCGGCGCGCAGTATCGGCACGATGGTGATCTTCTTGCCCTTGATCTGCTGCACGGTGAGCGGCCCGGCCCAGCCCTCGATCGCCTGCTCGACCGTCTCCAGATCCTTGGTGGCCTCGTAGGTCAGCAGTGCCGCTACTTCGGAGGCCAGTTCACGGAATTCCTTGGTGCTGATACCGGCGCGGCGCATCAGGCCGAGCTTGTGCTGGATGAGCGGGTGACGGACTTCGACGATGGGCATGCTTGGGTGGCCTGGTTAGAAGCGACATCGCAGCGTCGCGGGGACCACCAAGCTTATCGGCAGGACACCGGCGCGCGCATCCGCGTCGCGCCGGTGGGCATGGGCCGGGCGATCAGCCCTTGAGGCAGGTGCTCATGAAAGCCTTGCGCGCATCACCCTTGAGCGACTGCTTGCCGGCCTCGGCGTTGCATTTCTTCATCTTCTCCTGCGGGGTCATCTTCGCCGGTGCGGCGGCCGAACCCTTCAGGCAGGTGCTCATGAAGGCCTTGCGCTCGTCGCCCTTCTTGCCGCTGGCCTGCTTGCTGCAGTCGGACATCCGCTGTTGCGAGGTGCTGAGCGGCTTGTTGGCGGGTGCTGCGAACGCGGCGGTGGCGGCGAGGGTGAGGCTGGCGACGAACAACACACGGAACGAATGCGACATGGCGTGATCCTCCCGAAGTCACCGGCGGGCGCCGGCAGCGCAGTCTGGCGCGGACGCGTTGTAATTTCTTGCGGCCGCCTCCGCAGCGGCATCGGACTGCGTTGCCAGCGGCGCGCACATCGCCGATGCTAGACCGGCACCGGCCGTCGAGCGGCCTAGGGGGAAGTGCATGATCGAGGATGCGGTCGACGCGACCCACAGCCCGCTTGCCCGCGTTCAGCCCTTGCGCAAGCGTCAGGTCGCCGCCGTGGCGGTCGGTAACGCCATCGAGTTCTACGACTTCGTCACTTACGCGTTCTTCGCGGTGCAGATCGGACGCACCTATTTTCCTTCCGACGAGCCGGGCGCCAGCCTGCTGGCTTCGCTGGCCACCTTCGGCGCCGGTTTCCTGACCCGTCCGCTGGGCGCCTGGGCGATCGGCCGCATGGGCGACCGACGTGGCCGCAAGCCGGCCATGCTGTTGTCGTTCGCGCTGATCGGTGTGGCGGTGATCGGCCTTCCGCTGGTGCCGTCTTACGCCTCGATCGGCGTGGCCGCGCCGGTGTTGGTGGTGTTGTTTCGCCTACTGCAGGGCTTCGCCCTGGGCGGCGAAGTGGGGCCGAGCACCGCGTTCCTGATGGAAGCCGCACCCGTGCATCGCCGTGGCCTGTACATCTCCATGCAGGCGATGGGGGCGGATGCCGCGGTGCTGACGGCCGGACTGGTCGGCGTGGGCCTGGCACACGTGCTCAGCCCGGCCGAGCTGGAGGCGTGGGGCTGGCGCGTGGCGCTGGGCTTGGGCGCCGTGATCGTGCCGTTTGGGCTGGTGTTGCGCCGCACCCTGGTGGAGACCTTCGAGCCAGCGTTGGCGCTGCCGCCGCGCACCGGCGACTCGGGTCACCTGCGGGTGGCCCTGCTCGGCCTGGCGATGCTCGCCGCGGCGACCACCAGTGCCTACGCGCTCGAGTACATGACCACCTACGCCAACACCACGCTCGGTCTGCCCGAGCGCGTGGCGCTCGGTGCCACGGCGTTGATCGGCCTGTGCGGCCTGGTGTGCGACCCGCTCAGTGGCTGGCTGTCCGATCGCATCGGCCGCAAGCCGGTGATGCTGGTGCCCTGGCTGGTACTGCTGGTGGCGATCCTGCCGGCGTTCTGGCTGCTCGAGCGCGAGCGCAGCGCCACGGTGCTGTACCTGATGACCGCCGTGCTGGCCGCCGCCTCCACGCTGTCCACCGGCACCGTGCTGGTGGCGGTGACCGAGTCGCTGCCGGCGCACGTACGCTCCGGCGCGCTGGCCATGGTCTATGCGCTGGCCATTTCGGTGTTCGGCGGCTCCACCCAGTTCGCGGTGGCATGGCTGACGCGTCTTACCGGCAACCCGCTGGCGCCGGCCTGGTACATGATCGGCGCCGTGCTGGTAGGCCTGCTGGCGGTAAGCCTGTTGCCGGAGTCGGCGCCGGTGCGACTGGCGCAGCGGCGGCCCGGCCGCGCGCCGTTGACCGCTCCGGAATAAACAAAGGGCGCGCCGGTGAAGGCGCGCCCTTTGTGTTCCGCCTTGCGCAAAAGCGGCTTACGCGGCCTCGGCCTGCGCGCGCTTGGGGCCGTGCAGCAGCGCGTGCTTCACGTGCGCGATCACCAGGTCCACCTCAGCGCTGGTGCAGTTGAAGTGCGGCGTGAAGCGCAGCGAGTTGGCGCCGCCGTGGATCACGCCGATGCCGTGCTCGCGCATATACTCCTCGGTGGAGTTGTCGCCGTAGCACTTGAACTGCGGGGCCAGCTCGCAGGAGAACAGCAAGCCGGTGCCCTGCACCTTGGTGATCAGGCCGCCGAGCTCGTCCTTCAGCGCGTTGAGCTTGGCGACGAACTCCTGGCCGCGCGCGCGGATGTTCTCGCGCACCGCATCGCTGAGCTGGCCCAGCGTGGCGCAGGCCACGTCGAGCGCGCGCGGGTTGGCGGTCATGGTGTTGCCGTAGATGCCCTTGCGGTACATGCCGGCCGTGCGCTCGTTCACCACCAGCACCGACATCGGGTACTGGCCGGCGTTGAGCGCCTTGGAGTAGGTCTCCATGTCCGGCGCCTCGAGCTTCTCGAAGCCGGGGTAGTCGACGATCGACAGCACGCCGTGCGCACGCAGGCCGGCCTGAATCGAATCGACCAGCAGCAGCGTGCCGTGCGCCTTGGTCAGCTCGCGCGCGGCGGCGTAGAACTCCGGCGTCACCGCGCGGCCAGGGTCGCCTTCGCCCATCACCGGCTCCAGGAACATCGCCTCGATGAACCAGCCGTGCTTGTCGGCGTCGGCGAAGGCGGCCTTGAGCTGCTCGACGTCATACGGCGCGACGGTGATGAGGCTCTCTTCGTGGCGGTAGCTGGCCAGGTACTGGCTGTAGGTCTTGCGCGAGGAGTCCGAGTACAGCGCCGGCTTGTCGGTGCGGCCGTGGAAGGCTCCCTTCACTGCCAGTCGCTTGATCGTGCGGCCCTCGTGGCGTCCGCCCGCGTCGGTCATCGTCTTGGCGTTGACGTCGGCAATGCGGCAGGCCAGGCCGACGGCCTCGGAGCCGGAGTTCAGGCACAGGAAGCGGGCGAATGGGAAGCCGCCACGGCGGTGACCGATCTCGCTGCGCAGCGCCTCGTTCATGCGCAACTGCGCCACGCTCGGGGTCATCACGTTGGCCATCACCTGCGGACGGCTCATCGCTTCCAGCACGACCGGGTCGTTGTGGCCGAAGCCGAGCATGCCGTAGCCGCCGTTGTCGTGGACCACCGCTCCCTTCAGCGTGACCACCCACGGACCGCGCGCGGCGGCCGGCAGGTACGGGTTGATCGCGTCATCCGGATAGAAGTTGACGTAGCCGGCCTGCGCGCGGGCCAGCTGCTCGGCCTCGTCGAGCTTCAGGAAGTCGGCCAGGTCCGCGCGCAGCTCGCGATGGCGCGCCACCGCCTCGGTCACCGCCTGTCCCAGCATCGGATCCAGCGCAGCCATGCGCTCGATGCTGGCGTCGTCCAGGCCGGTGGTCCGCGGCTTGCCGCCGAATTCGCGCAGTTCGCGCAGCTGTTCAATGACGTGCATAACGCTCCTCCTCAACTTCCGCCGGCGCCTCGCTCCGAACGCAAAGCAGGCCGGCGGATTCGTGATGTGGGGCGGGAACGCCGCACCGCATCCGGAGCGCTTTCCCGCAGGCCCTTCGGGCCGTCTGATGCACCGCCGCATAAGGGCTGGCGGGCTTCAGGCATCCGCCGAGGATACCGCGAGGGCGCCTTGGCCGGTACCCCGCATGACGCCTGTCAGGCGCGATGCGTGATGCCCGCGAGTGGTCGCAAACCCTTGTGCGGCCTAAGGTTGCGCCATGCCGAGGAGACCTGCATGAACACCCTGGATACCCCGCCCGTCGCCGCGCTCGCCGGCGTCACCCTGCGCTACGGTGCAGTCACCGCGCTGGACCGGCTCGACCTGGCCGTGCGCCCCGGCGAGCTGCTGGCCCTGCTCGGCCCCAACGGTGCCGGCAAGAGCACCAGCGTGGCCGCCTTGCTCGGCCTGGTACGGCCGCAGGCCGGCCAGGCCATGCTGTTCGGCGCCGACCCGCAGCGGGTGGAGGCGCGCCGGCGCATCGGCGTGATGCTGCAGTCGGCGGTGCTGCCGGCCACGCTCACCGTGGCCGAGCTGCTGCGGCTCACCGCCAGCTATTACCCCGAGCCGCGCGCGCTGGACGAAAGCGCCGCCCTGGCGGACGTGACCGACCTGCTCAAGCGCCCCTACGGCAAGCTCTCCGGAGGGCAGCAGCGCCGCGTGCAGTTCGCCCTGGCGCTGTGCGGACGGCCGGAACTGCTGTTTTTGGACGAGCCCACTGTCGGCATGGACATCGACGCGCGCGAACGGCTATGGGCCACGATGCGCACGGTGGTGGCGCAGGGATGCGCCGTGGTGCTCACCACGCATTACCTGGAAGAGGCCGAGGCGCTGGCCCAGCGCGTGGTGGTGATCGATCGCGGCCGCGTGCTCACCGAGGGCAGCGTCGACGACCTGCGCGCCAGCGTCGCGCTCACCCGCATCCGCTGCATCAGCGACCTGGACGAGATGGCCATCGCCCGCTGGAGCGGCGTGGCCGGGGCGTCGCGGGAGGGCGGTCGGCTGATCGTCACTACCGCCGCCGCCGAGCCGGTGGTGCGCCGCCTGCTGGACGCGGACAGCGCCCTGTCTGAACTGGAGGTACGCCGCGCCGGCCTGGCCGAGGCGTTCAGCGCACTGACCCGCCCCGACATCGCCACCCAGGAAGCCGCCTGATGAACACCGTTGCCGCCGTCCTGCCGATGCCGCCGCGCCGCGTGCTCGGCGCCTATCTCGAAGAAGCTCGCAGCGAGTGCCTGCGCTACCTGCGCGCGCCCTCGTTCATCCTGCCGGTGACGCTGTTCTCCACCGTGTTCTACCTGATGTTCGGCGTGCTGCTGAACCACGCCGGCAGCGACGCCTCGCGCTATCTGCTGGCCAGCTACACCACGTTCGGGGTGATCGGGCCGGGCCTGTTCGGCTTCGGCGCATCGCTGGCGATCGAGCGCGATGGTGGCCTGCTCACCCTCAAGCGGGCTCTGCCGATGCCGCCGGGCGCCTATCTGTTGGGCAAGATGGTGATGGCGATGATCGTGGCCAGCCTGGTGGTAGTGCTGCTGCTCACGCTCGGCCTCACGCTGGGCGGCGTGACGCTGGCACCATTGCGCCTTCTCGCCATGCTGGCGGCCGGTGCGTTCGGCGTGCTGCCGTTCTGCGCGCTGGGCATGTTCGTCGGCACCTTGATCAAGGGGCAGGGCGCGCCGGGCCTGCTCAACCTGGTCTATCTGCCGATGGCGTTCCTGCCCGGCCTGTGGCTGCCGCTGTCGATGCTGCCGAAGTTCCTGCAGTCGCTGGCGCCGCTGTGGCCCAGCTACCACCTCAACCAGCTCACGCTGGCGGCGGTGGGCATGGGCTCAGGCCCGTTGCTGGTCCACGTGCTGGCGCTGGCCGGGTATGCGGTGGTGTTTCTGGCGCTGGCGACGCGGCGGCTGCGGCGGTTAGGCTGATGCCTTCGCCGACTGCCTGCCGCGTCACGGGGATCGAACCATGCGCCTTCTGAGCCTGCCTGCGTGGATGCGCCCGGCACCCGACTCGCTGGTGGCGCGCAGCGTGGCCAAGGGCAAGTCGCCGTGGGTGGATGCGGTGCACCTGCTGTGGACGGCCTGGCTGTTCATCACGCCGGTGTTCGACCGCGACTCCTGGAACCTGCGCTGGATCACGCTGACGCTGGCGTCCTATCCGCTGTTCCTGTGGCTGTACGCCATGTCTTGCCTGGCCTCGCGGCGCGCATCGCCGATCTATGCCGTGGGCATGGTGGTGCTGTGCATGAGCCTGCTGCCGTGGTACCCCAGCGGCCTGACCTATTTCGTGTTCGGCTGCGTGATGCTGCGCGTGTGCTCCATGACCATGCGCGGTTACCTGCTGACCCTGTTGGGTCTCAATATCGCCCTGCTCAGCGAGGCCTGGCTGCTGCACTACCCGTGGCAGGCCACGTTTTCGATCCCCATCGTCACCTTCATCATCGGCGTGATCGTCAATGCCGAACGCACCAGCGAAGAAAAGGACGCCGAGCTGCGCCTGTCGCACGACGAAGTGCGCCGGCTGGCCGCCACCGCTGAACGCGAGCGGATCGGGCGCGACCTGCACGACCTGCTCGGCCACACGCTCTCGCTGATCACGCTGAAACTGGAGCTGTCGCGCAAGCTGTTCGACCGCGACAGCGAGGCGGCCCGGCGCGAGATGAGCGAGGCCGAAAGCGTGGCGCGCCATGCGCTGGCCGAGGTGCGTGCGGCGGTCACCGGCATCCGCGCCACCGATCTGGCCGCGGAGCTCGCTTCGGCCCGTCTGTTGCTCGGCGCCTCGGGCGTGCACCTGGACTACCAGCTGCCCGTGCTGCACTTGCCCGAGCACATCGAGCGCGGCTTGGCGCTGGTGATCCGCGAGGCCTCCACCAACATCGTGCGCCACGCCCGTGCCACCGAGGTGAAGATCGCGCTCTCCCCCGAGGGCGCCGAGGTGTTGCTGCAGATCGGTGACAACGGTCGCGGTGGCCTGGTGCTCGAAGGTAACGGCCTGGCCGGTATGCGCGAGCGCGTGCGTGGCATCGGCGGCGTGCTGCAGATCGAGTCGCCGGCCGGGCGCGGCACCTGCCTGCGCGTGCGCGTGCCGGTTCCCCCGGCGATGTTGGTAACGCACGCGGCCCTGCGCGAAAGCATGCGGGCGGATGCGCCGCGCGACGACGTCGATCGGAGCGCCGCGTGAGCAGCGCCGGCCGCCGGCAGGGCCGCCTGGAGGCGCGCTTCCACGCGCTGTTCCGGCCGCACCCGGAGTCGCTGCTCGGCCAGCTGCGCTCGCCCACCTACCTGCGCTGGCAGGCCGGGTTGCAGCTGTTCTCGTTCATCGCGGTGATCATGCTGCCGCTGCAGAAGGGCTTCAGCTGGCACTGGATGGGGCCGACCCTGCTGTCGCTGGTGCTCTACCTGTTCTTCTACATCCGCATGTACATCATGCCGGTGCGGCAGATGGTAGCGAACGCCGCCGGGCTGATCGTCATCGGCCTGCTGCTGTGGCCGCTCAACAGCGCCGCCTTCATCTATCTGATGATCGCCAGCATCAACCTGGCGCTGCACCCGTCCTGGCGGGTGTGGCTGCGCACCGTGGCCGTGGCCTGGGTGCTCTCGGTGCCGGTGGTGATGGCCATACATGCGCCCAAGAGCCTGCTGCTGGTGGTGCCGCTGACCGCGCTGTTCGGCGGCTTCAGCAACCTCATCTACATGCGTGGCGTGCGTCGCGACGCCGAGCTGCGGCTGTCGCAGGAAGAGGTGCGCAGGCTCGCCACGTTGGCCGAGCGCGAGCGCATCGGCCGCGACCTGCACGATCTGCTCGGCCACACGCTGTCGCTGGTAGCGCTCAAGTCCGAGCTGGCGCGCAAGCTGGCCTTGCGCGATCCGGGCCTGGCCCAGCGCGAAATGGAAGAGGTGGAGCGCGTGGCGCGCCACGCATTGGGCGAAGTGCGCGCGGCAGTCACCGGCATGCGCCGCAGCGACCTTGCCGCCGAACTGCTCTCGGCGCGGCTGATGCTGGAGGCCTCCGGCATCGTGTTCGCCTGCGACGGCTGCGAATCGCTGGATCTTCCGCACGCCATCGAGGCCCCGCTGGCGCTGGTGTTGCGCGAGGCGGTCACCAATATTCATCGGCATGCGCGCGCCACCGAGGCGCGCATCGACATTTCCAACGCGCAGGGCGAACTCAGAATGCGGATCAGCGACAACGGATGCGGCGGACTGGCCGCGCACGGCAACGGCGTCAGCGGCATGCGCGAACGCGTGCGCGCCTTGGGCGGCACGCTGACGATCGACTCGCCGCCGCGCAAAGGCACCGTGCTGGAACTGCGCGTGCCGGTGGCCGCGGCTGCCGCCGCACCGCTGCATGCCGTCGGGAGTGCCGCATGATCCGCGTGCTGCTGGCCGAAGACCAGGCGATGGTGCGCGGCGCGCTGTCCGCGTTGCTAAACCTGGAAAGCGACATCGAAGTGCTCGGCAGTGCCGCCGACGGCGAGGCGGCCTGGCGCGAGATCCAGCGCCTGAAGCCCGACGTGCTGGTCACCGACATCGAGATGCCCGGCCTCACCGGGTTGGAACTGGCCCAGCGCATCCAACGCCAGGAGCTGCCGATCAAGGTGATCATCGTCACCACCTTCGCGCGTCCCGGCTTCCTGCGCCGCGCATTGGAGGCCGGCGTGTCCGGCTATCTGCTCAAGGATGCGCCGGCGGAGAACCTCGCCGAAGCGCTGCGCATGGTTCACCGCGGCGGCCGCTCGATCGACCCGCAACTGGCGCTGGACGCATGGTCCGAAGCCGATCCGCTCAACGACCGCGAGCGCCAGGTGCTGCGTCTGGCCGGCGAAGGCCAGAGCGCCAGCGACATCGCCACCCAGCTCAGCCTGTCGCACGGCACCGTGCGCAACTACCTGTCCGAGGCGATCGGCAAACTCGGCGTGGCCAACCGCATCGAGGCCTATCGACTGGCGCGGCAGAAGGGCTGGCTGTAGAGCCCTTCCGGCGATCGCGCGCCCGCTTTGCGAGAGAGCGGTGCGCGCGATGACGCCGCAGCGCCGCGCCGCGCCGGGCAAGGCCTGCGGCCCAAATCGGCGATAATTGCCGATCCCCCGTAGCCAGTCGCCGCCCGTGAAGAAGACCGATTTCGACTTCGACCTCCCGTCCGAGCTGATCGCCCAGGCGCCGCTGCCGGAGCGTTCAGCCAGCCGGCTGCTGCATCTGGATGCCGCCGCCTGCACGCTCGACGATCGCATGTTCCGCGAGTTGCCCGACTTCCTGCGCCCTGGCGATCTGCTGGTGTTCAACGACACCCGCGTGCTGCCGGCGCGGCTGTACGGGCGCAAGGACACCGGCGGCGCGGTGGAGATCCTGATCGAGCGGGTCACCGGTGCGCATGAGGCGGTGGTGCAGCTGGGCGTGAGCAAGAAGCCGAAGGAGGGCGGCCGGATCGAGCTGGCCGATGGCAGCCATGCGACAGTGCTGGGGCGGGACGAAGGCTTCTTCCGCCTGCGCTTCGAGTCGCCCGAGCCGCTGGAGAAGCTGCTGCTGAAACTCGGCGAGATGCCGCTGCCGCCCTACATCGAGCGCGGTGCGGACGCCAGCGACCTGGAGCGCTACCAAACCGTCTACGCGCGCGAGCCGGGCGCGGTGGCCGCGCCTACCGCCGGCCTGCATTTCGACGAGCCGCTGCTCGAACGCCTGCGCGCGATGGGCGTGCAGTTCGGCTACGTCACCCTCCACGTGGGGGCCGGCACCTTCCAGCCGGTGCGCGCGGACAACATCGCCGACCATCACATGCACCGCGAGTGGCTCAACGTGGGCGCGCGCCTGGTGGAACAGATCCGCCACACCCGCGCCGCCGGTGGCCGGGTGATCGCGGTGGGTACCACCGTGGTGCGCGCGTTGGAGAGTGCCACCGTCGACGGCGTGCTGCGCCCGTTCGCCGGCGAGACGCAGATCTTCATCTTCCCCGGCTACCGCTTCTCCAGCATCGACGGGCTGATCACCAACTTTCACCTGCCGCAGTCCACGCTGCTGATGCTGGTGTCGGCGCTGGCCGGGCGCGAGTTCATGCTCGAGGCCTATCGCCACGCGGTGGCGCAGCGCTACCGGTTCTTCTCCTACGGCGACGCGATGCTGATCCTGCCGCCAGCGCCCTGATCGGCCCGACGCCCGTAGGAGCGCACCCGGTGCGCGACCGCCTTGCGGGTCCCTTGAGGTCGTCCACAGGGTGGAATCCTACAGGTCCTAGGTTGGGAGCGCACATCGTGATCGAGAGCGGGGCCGTAAGTCCCCTGCGCCCCCGCCACTCGCTCCGGTGGTCTGCGGCTGCCCGTCGCCGGGTGCTTGCCCCTGCCGCGAAATCGACGCGTGGCGATTCCGACGCGCGTCAAGAAACTGCCGCCTGGGCGTGGCGGCATCCGCCCCGTACCGCATGGCGGCGCGCTTTGCCTGCCGTGGCATGGCGCTTGCTATCGACCCCTCAGTCCAACCCGCGATGGCGGGGACAGGTCACGCCTGCACACTGATTTGAGGGTTCCATGGAAAACGTCGAACAGGATTCGATCGAGATCGTCCCGCCCAAGCCCAAGCGTGGTCGGCTGATCGCGATCATCGCCGTGCTGCTGCTGTTGGGCGGCGGCGCCGGTGCCTATCTCGCCCTGGGCGGGCGTCATGCAGGGGCCGACAAGGCCGCCGAAGCGGCGCCGGAGAAGAAACCCGAGCTCTACCTGCCGCTCGATCCGGCCTTCGTGGTGAATTTCCGCGACGACCAGGCCGTGCGCTACCTGCAGGTGGGCGTGAGCCTGATGAGCCATGACCAGAGCGAGCTCGACGCCGCCAAGGAAGCCCAGCCGGTCATCCGCAACGAGCTGCTGATGCTCTTCAGCGGGCAGAACTACGAAAACCTGATCGACGCCGCCGGCAAGCAGAAGCTGCAGGCGCAGGCACTGGCGGCGGTGCAGAAGATCATCAGCGCACGCACCGGCAAGCCCGGCATCGACGCGCTGTACTTCACCAGCTTCGTGATGCAGTGACGAGCGGAGAACCGCGATGAGCGACCTGCTTTCCCAGGACGAAATCGACGCGCTGCTGGACGGCGTCGAAGGCGGCGCTGTGGAGACCGGCGGCGACGAGCCGCTCGATCCCAATGCCGTCATCCAATACGACTTCACCCAGCAGGACCGCATCGTGCGCGGCCGCCTGCCGACGCTGGAGATGGTCAACGACCGCTTCGCGCGTTACTTCCGCACCGGTGTTTTCAGCGTGCTGCGCAAGACCTGCGAGGTGTCGGTGCTGGGCGTGCGCATGGTCAAGTTCGCCGAGTACGTGCACGGCCTGGCGGTGCCCAGCAACCTCAACCTGGTGCGCATCAAGCCACTGCGCGGCACCGCCCTGGTGGTGATGGAGCCGCGCCTGGTGTTCACCGTGATCGACAACTTCTTCGGCGGCGACGGCCGTTACCACGCACGCATCGAGGGGCGCGACTTCACCGCCACCGAGAACCGCGTCATCCAGATCATGCTGGTGGAGCTGTTCGCCGCCATGGTCGAGGCGTGGGCGCCGGTGCTGCCGCTGGAGTTCGAATACCTCAACTCGGAAATCAATCCGCAGTTCGCCAACATCGTCAGCCCCACCGAGACGGTGGTGGTGTCGCGCTTTCACGTTGAGCTGGACGGCGGTGGCGGCGAGATCCACCTCACCTTGCCGTACGCCATGGTCGAGCCGATCCGCACCCTGCTCGACGCGGGCGTGCAGAGCGACCGCGTCGACCGCGACGATCGCTGGAGCGAGACCCTGCACGAAGAGATCCTCGACGCCGACGTGGAACTCAGCACCCTGCTGCTGGAAACCGAGATCAGCATCGGCGACTTCCTGCAGTTGCGACCCGGCGACGTGATCCCGGTGCAGCTGCCCGAGTTCACCACCGTATTCGCCGAAGACGTGCCGATTTTCCGCGGCCGCTACGGCCAGGCCAACGGCCACAAGGCCGTGCGATTCCAAGCCCAGGCGGGCCGCCGCGAGGTGCGCCTGCACAGCGACTTTTCCATGGAGCAGATCCCGTCATGAGCAGCACACCTGAAGCCGCGCAGGCCACCGCCGAGCGTGCCCTGCTGGACAACCTCGACGGCAAGGACGTCAACCTGGACATGATCCTGGACGTGCCGGTCACGCTGGCGATGGAGGTCGGCCGCACCCGTATCAGCATCCGCAATCTGCTGCAGCTCAACCAGGGCTCGGTGGTGGAGCTCGATCGCGCCGCCGGCGAACCGCTGGACGTGTTCGTCAACGGCACCTTGGTCGCCCACGGCGAGGTGGTGGTGATCAACGAAAAGTTCGGCATCCGCCTGACCGACGTGATCAGCCCCGCCGAGCGCGTGCGCAAGCTGCGCTGAGCCCGTCGACCATGATGCTCGCCTTGCTCGCACCCGCCGCTCAGGCCGCCGCGCCCGAGATCAACGTCGGCGCCGAACTGCTGCGCGTGGTGCTGAGCCTGGCCGGCATCATCGCGCTGATCTTCGCCGCCGGCTGGCTCAGCAAGCGCCTGCAGGCGCGCACCACGCCGGGCGGTCGCCGCATCCGCTGCGTGGAGACGCTCGCCGTGGGCGCACGCGACCGCGTGCTGCTGCTGGAAGCGAACGGCAAGCGTCTGCTGGTGGGCGCGGGGCAGGGCGGCCTGCGCACGCTGCACGTGTTCGATGGCGAGGTGGCGACAAGCGACGAGGCCGCTCCGCCGGCTGCGCCCGCGCCCGGCTTCGCCGAGCTGCTGGCCCGCTGGAAGCGCACGCCATGACGCGGCCGTCCCGTTTCGCCGTGCGCCTCGCGCTGGCGCTGGTGTGCGCACTGCTGCCGCTGATGGCTGCCGCGGCGCCGCAGTCGGCCAATGCGCCGGCGACCGCGCCTGCGCTGAGCATGCCCGCCTCGCTGCCCAGCTCCGGCGCCGGCATCCCCGTGCTCACCGTGAAGAGCGCGCCGGGCGGCGGCCAGAGCTGGACGCTGTCGCTGCAGGTGCTGGCACTGATGACCGTGCTCACGCTGCTGCCGGCAGTGTTGCTGATGATGACCTCGTTCACCCGCATCATCATCGTGCTCGGTTTCCTGCGCCAGGCGCTGGGTACGCAGTCCACGCCGCCCAACCAGGTGCTGCTGGGTCTGGCGCTGTTCCTCACCTTGTTCGTGATGTCGCCGGTGCTCAACCACGCCTACACCGACGGCGTGAAGCCGTACATGGACGGCACGCTCACCGCCGAGCAGGCGCTGCCCGCGGCCACCGCGCCGTTCAAGCGCTTCATGCTCGACCAGACCCGCGATGCGGACCTGCAGATGTTCACCCATCTGGCCAACGAGCAGCCCTACGCCAGCAAGGCCGACGTGCCGCTGCGCGTGGCGATGCCGGCGTTCGTCACCAGCGAGCTGAAGACCGCGTTCCAGATGGGCTTCCTGCTGTTCATCCCGTTCCTGATCATCGACCTGGTGGTGGCCAGCGTGCTGATGTCGATGGGCATGATGATGGTCTCGCCAATGATCATCTCGCTGCCGTTCAAGATCATGCTGTTCGTGCTGGTCGACGGCTGGACACTGCTGATCGGCACCCTGGCCGGGAGCTTCTACACATGACCCCCGCCCCCCATCGATGCCCGGTAGGAGCCCGCTCGCGGGCGACGCTCTCGCTGTCGTGCGACGCGGTCCCCAACGGCCTCACCCTCTCCCCAACCCTCTCCCCCTGCGTGGCCCGGGGAGAGCGAGCGAGGCTGCCATGACCCCCGAATCCGTCATCGAATTCGGCCAGCACGCGCTGTACATCGCCATGCTGGTCGCAGCGCCCCTGCTGCTCACCGCGTTGGCGGTGGGCCTGCTGATCGGCGTGATCCAGGCGGCCACGCAGATCAATGAAATGACGCTCAGCTTCATCCCCAAGTTGATCGCGATGGCCGCAGTGGCGCTGATCACGGGCCCATGGATGCTGCGCACGCTGGTGCGCTTCACGCACGACCTGATCACCGGCTTGCCGGGGGCGATCAAGTGACCGAGGTGGACCTGGCCCAGCTGCAGGCCTGGGTGGGTTCGCTGCTGTGGGCGATGGGCCGTGTGGGCGGCCTGGTGATGGTGGCGCCGGTGTTCGGCAACACCACCATCCCGGCGCGCATCCGCGTGGCGATCGTCATGCTGCTCACCTTCGTGCTGGCGCCGCTGTCGCCGGCCACGGTCGATCCGATGAGCGCGCAGGGTGTGGCCACCATGGTCGGCCAGGTGCTGATCGGCGCGGCGATCGGCTTCGTGCTCAAGTTGGTGTTCGAGGCGGTGGCGTTCGGCGGCCAGATGGTGTCGCAGAGCATGAGCCTGGGTTTTTCCGAGGTAGTGAACCCCGAGGGCGGCGGCAGCACGCCGGTGCTGAGCCAGCTCTACATGGTGCTGGTGACGCTGATCTTTCTGGCGATGAACGGTCACCTGCAACTGGTGGCGTTGCTGGCCGAGAGTTTTCGCACGCTGCCGCCGGGCAGCGGCGTGATCGGTCCCAACGGCATGCATGCGGTGGTGATGTTCGGCGCGCAGCTGTTCGCCGGCGCCGTGCGCGTGGCGCTGCCGGCGGTCACCTCGCTGCTGGTGGTCAACATCGGCTTCGCCGCGATCAGCCGCGCTGCGCCGTCGATGAACCTGTTCGCGGTCGGCTTTCCGATCACCGTCACCCTGGGCATCGTGGTGCTGTGGCTGTCGCTGCGCAGCCTGCCCGGGGCGTTCCAATCGCTCACCGACAGCGCCTGGTCGCTGATGCATGAGCTTGCCGGCACAGGAGGCGCGCCGTGAGTGAGGAGAGCAGCGCCGAAGACCGCACCGAACAACCTTCCGAAAAACGCCTCAAGGAAGCGCGCGAGAAAGGCGACGTCCCGCGATCGCGTGACCTCTCCGGCGCGTTGGTAGTGTTGGCCGGCGTCGCGGCGCTGATGTCCAGTGCACCGGCGGCGATGGGGCACATGCGCACGATCTACGGCCTGGGCCTGGGTTACACCCGCGAGGCGCTGTTCTCCGAAGCGCTGCCCGGTCGCGTGCTGCACATGGCAGTGAGCGAGGCGCTGGCGCTGTTCGCACCAGTGGCGATCGCCACCGTGCTGGCCACGTTGGCCGCGCCGATCCTGCTGGGTGGGCTCAATTTCAGCGCGCAGGCGCTGCAGCCGAAGTTCGAGCGGCTCGATCCGATCGCCGGGCTGGGCAAGATCTTCGCCATGCGCGGCCTGGTGGAGCTGGGCAAGGCGCTGCTCAAACTGGTGCTGATCGGTTTTGCGCTGGTGCTGCTTTTACGTCACTGGCAAGGCGAATTATTGACGACCGGTCGCGGATCCGTCGCGTTCGGCATCGCCGATTCGATCAGCCTGCTCGGCCGCGCCGCGCTCACCTTTGGCGTCATGCTGGGTCTGATCGGCGGGGTGGACGCGCTGTACCAGAAGTTCGATCACAACAAGAAACAGCGCATGACCAAGCAGGAGCTCAAGGACGAGTCCAAGGAAACCGAGGGCAACCCCGAGCTCAAGGGCCGCATCCGCCAGGTGCAGCACCAGATGGCGCGCCGCCGGATGATGCAGGACCTGCCCACCGCCGACGTGGTGGTGACCAACCCCACCCACTTTGCGGTGGCGCTGAAGTACGACGAAAACCGCTTCGGCGCGCCCCGGGTGATCGCCAAGGGCGTGGACGTGATGGCCCAGCAGATCCGCGCCGTGGCGGCCGGCCATCACATTCCGCTGGTCGAGTCGCCGCCGTTGGCACGCGCCTTGTATGCAACCACCGAGCTGGGTCGGGAAATCCCCGCGTCGCTGTATGTCGCGGTGGCGCAGATCCTGGCCTACGTGTTCCAGCTCAAGCAGGCCGGTGCCCGCGGCGACACGCCGCCGTCGCCCCCGCCGCAGCCGGAAATCGATCCGGACCTGATGGGTCCGTACAAGTTGTAGCGGTGCCGGCCACGGCGCCGCGCCATCCAAGGGATACAAGCCATGGCCGCCGTCGGAGCACTGGACAACCTCAAGCAGATCGGTCGACGCGGCATCGGCGCGCCGGTGGTGCTGCTGGCCGCGCTGGCGATGGTGATGCTGCCGCTGCCGCCGTTCCTGCTGGACATGCTCTTCAGCTTCAACATCGCGCTGTCGCTGGTGATCCTGCTGGCGGTGATCTACGTGATGCGGCCGCTGGAGTTCGCCGCGTTTCCCACCGTGGTGCTGATGGCCACCCTGCTGCGCCTGGCGCTCAACATCGCCTCCACCCGCGTGGTGCTGCTGCACGGTCACGACGGCCCGGGAGCGGCCGGCAAGGTAATCGAGGCGTTCGGCGAGTTCGTCATCGGCGGCAATTTCGCCGTCGGCCTGGTGGTGTTCGCCATCCTCACCATCATCAACTTCGTGGTGGTCACCAAGGGCGCCACGCGCGTGTCGGAAGTGACCGCGCGCTTCACGCTGGACGCGATGCCCGGCAAGCAGATGGCGATCGACGCCGACCTCAACGCCGGCCTGCTGACCCAGGAGCAGGCGCGCGAGCGCCGCCAGGAAGTGCGCGAGGAGGCGGACTTCTACGGCTCGATGGACGGTGCGTCGAAGTTCGTCCGCGGCGACGCGACGGCCGGCATCCTGATCCTCATCATCAATATCGTCGGCGGCTTCTTCGTCGGTGTGCTGCAGCACGGCCTGTCGGCATCGGAGGCCGCCAAGACCTACACCCTGCTCACCATCGGCGACGGCCTGGTGGCGCAGGTGCCCTCGCTGATGCTGTCCATCGCCGCGGCAGTGATCGTCACCCGCGTGTCCAAGGCGCAGGACATGGGCAAGCAGCTGGTGTCGCAGATCTTCGGCCAGCCGCGCGCGCTGGCCGTGGCCGGTGCGGTGCTGGGCGTGATGGGCTTGATCCCGGGCATGCCGAACATCGCCTTCCTGCTGCTTGGTTCCACCTGCGGCGGCGCCGCCTGGCTGATGATCAAGCGCGAGCGCGATGCCGCCGCACGGGTGGCGCAGAAGGCCGCCGAGGTGCCGCCGCCGGCCGCGCCCGCCGAACGCCTTGAGCTGGGCTGGGAAGACGTGGCCAGCGTCGATCCGCTGGGGCTGGAAGTGGGCTACCGGCTGATTCCGCTGGTGGACACCCACCAGGGCGGCGAGCTGATGGGGCGGATCAAGTCGGTGCGCCGCAAGCTGTCGCAGGAACTGGGCTTCCTGGTGCCGGCGGTGCACATCCGCGACAACCTGGATCTGGGCCCCAACACCTACCGCATCACCCTGATGGGCGTACCGATGGGCGAGGCCGAGGTGCATACCGATCGCCTGCTGGCGATCAACCCCGGCCACGTGCACGGCCCGGTGCCGGGCATTCCTACGCGCGATCCGGCGTTCGGGCTGGAAGCGGTGTGGATCGAGCAGGGCCAGCGCGACAACGCGCAGTCGCTGGGCTACACCGTGGTCGACCCGGCCACGGTGATCGCCACGCACCTGTCGCACATCCTGGGCAGCCATGCGCACGAGCTGCTCAGCCACCAGGACGTGCAGCAGCTGCTGGACCGTCTGGCACAGAGCGCGCCCAAGCTGGTTGAGGATCTGGTGCCCAAGCGCCTGGCGCTGGGCACCGTGGTCAAGGTGCTGCAGAACCTGCTGGCCGAGCGGGTGCCGATCCGCAACATGCGCTCCATCGTCGAATCGTTGGCGGAGCACGCCAGCCAGAGTCAGGATCCCGGCGTGCTCACCGCCGCCGTGCGCGTCACGCTGGGCCGGCAGATCGTGCAGGAGATCATCGGGCTGGGCACCGAGGTGCCCGTCATCACGCTGGCGCCGGAGCTGGAGCAGATCCTGATGAACTCGCTCACCGGCAGCGGCGGCACCGGCGCAGCGGTGGAACCGGGCCTGGCCGACCGCCTGCAGCAGGGCGTGGCCGAGGCCGCGCAGAAGCAGGAAATGAGTGGCGAACCGGCGGTATTGCTGGTGGCGCCGCAGTTGCGCACCTGGCTCGCGCGCTTCACCCGCCACGTGGCACAGAACCTGCACGTACTCGCTTACAACGAGGTGCCTGACAACCGCCGGGTGCGGCTGGTGCAGGCGCTGGGACGCTGAAGCGAGGAACGAGCGATGAGAACTGAGAAGCGAGAGTCGAGCCATACCGCGGCCACGCCACCGGCGCTGAGCTGGCACCGCGTGGCGCGGCATCCCGCCGGCATCGTGGTGTTCGCCGCCGAGGCCGTCCGCCGCACCGCACCGCGCGCCTCATCCCCGGTTTCCCGCCATTCGCTGCGGAGCAAGCACGCATGAAGATCAAACGTTTCGTCGCATCGGACATGCGTCAGGCCATGAAACTTGTGCGCGAGGAGCAGGGCCCGGATGCGGTGATCCTCTCCACCCGCCGTCTGCCCGAGGGCATCGAGATCATCGCCGCACTCGACTACGACGAGGCGCTGGTGCGCGAGGCCGCGCGCCACGGCACGCCGGTCCCCGGCAGTGACGAAGCGCCGACGCCGGCCGTCAAGGCACCGACGCCGGTGGCCGACGGCGCGCCGTCGCCGCGCCTGTGGCGCCGCCAGGCCAGCGCACCGATCGCGCCGTCGGTACCCGAGACGCCGGCTGTGGCTGCGCCCGCTGTCGCTGCGCCTGTCGAACGGCCCGTGGCCACGCGTCCGGCCCCGGCGCCGCGTGCGCCGATCGCACACGCTGCCCCGGAGGCGCACGTCGAACCGCCGGTGGCGCCGCGCGTCGCGCCGCCCGCCGCTGCCGCCATTCACCACGCGCCGCGTCCGGCCGCTCCCACCGCGTCGGTCGCTCCGGCCCAGGCCAACGCCGCGCCGGCACCCACCGCGCGGCTCGCCCCCGTGGCCAGCGCCGCCGAAGAACCCGTGCCGATGCATCCGGCGGTGGAGCGCGCCATGCAGGACACCGCGCGCATGCGTGCCGAGCTCGGCAGTCTGCGCGAGATGCTGGAGATGCAGCTGTCCAGCCTGGCCTGGAACGACATGGAGCGCCGCCACCCGCTGCGCGCCCGCGTGCTGCGCGAATTCACCCGGCTGGGCATCGACGCCGACGTCGCCCGCCAGCTCGCCGACGACCTGCCCGAGCAGATCAGCGCCGAGCAGGCACGCTACCTGCCGCTGGGCCTGCTCAGCCGCAATGTGGCCATCAGCGGCCGCGGCGACAGCGACGGCGGCATGATCGCCCTGGTCGGCCCCACCGGCGTGGGCAAGACCACGACGATCGCCAAACTCGCCGCCCGCGCCGTGGTGCGCCACGGCGCCGCCAACGTGGCGCTGGTGTCCACCGACAACTACCGCATCGGCGCCGCCGCGCAGCTGGAGCACTACGGCCGCTTGCTCGGCGTGCGCGTGTACCCGGCCGACGACGCGGCGAGCCTGCGCCAGGTGCTGGAGATGCTCAAGGGCAAGCACACCGTGCTGATCGATACCGCTGGCGTGTCCGGCACCGATCCGCGGCTGGAGCAGCAGATGGACGTGCTCAACGAAGTTGCCCACAGCGACGGCATCGCGCTGCGCATCTCGCTGGTGCTGGCCGCCAACGCGCAGGCGCAGTCGCTGGAAGAGGCGGTGCGCGCCTATATGCCGCTGGAGCCGGCGAGCGTGGTGTTCACCAAGCTCGACGAGGCGCCCAGCCTGGGCGGCGCGCTGTCGGTGCTGATCCGCCACAAGCTGCCGCTGGACTACACCACCGACGGCCAGCGCGTGCCCGAAGACCTCGCCGTGGCCGACGCCCGCGTACTGGTGTTGCGCGCCGCGCATGCGCTCAAGACCTCCGCCGCCACGGCCCCCGCGCTGGACGACAGCGCGCTGGCCGACCGCTTCGGCTTCGCGGTGGCCAGCGCATGAGCGCCGTCGCCTCGCCCGCAACGTTTTCCACCGGCACGCTGGATGAGCGCGCCTTCATCAAGAATCAGGCCTGGGGACTCAAGCAGATGGTTTCGTCGATCACCGACATGGCTGCGCCCCGCGCGCCCACGCAGGCGGCCAACCTCGATCGGCGCAGCACGCGCCAGCGCTGCCGCACCATTGCGGTGTGCGGCGGCAAGGGCGGGGTGGGCAAGACCACCGTGGCGGTGAACCTGGGCATGACGCTGGCCATGATGGGCCGCGAGACGATGCTGCTGGACGCCGACATGGGCCTGGCCAACGTCGACGTGCTGCTCGGCCTGGCGCCCTCGCGCCACCTGGGCCACATGCTCGACGGGCTGTGCGGCCTGTCCGACCTGGTGCTGGAGGCGCCGCACGGGCTGAAGGTGATTCCCGCCGGCTCCGGTGCGCGTCGGCTGGCCCAGTTGGGCTCAGGCGAGCAGGCCGCGGTGATCCGGGCCTTCGACGAGCTGCCTACCGTGCCGGACTTTCTGCTGGTGGATACCGCCGCCGGCATCACCGACTCGGTGGCGATGTTCGCAGCCGCGGCCGACGACGTGGTGCTGGTGGTGTGCGACGAGCCGGCCTCCATCACCGACGCCTACGCCATGGCCAAGGTGCTCAGCCGCGACTTCGGCGTGAAGCGCCTGCACATGGTGGCGAACATGGTGCGCAACCTCGGCGAGGCCAAGGCGCTGCACCAGAAGCTGGCGCGGGTCACCGACCGCTTCCTCGACGTGATGCTCGATTTCATGGGCTGGGTGCCGCAGGACGAGCGCCTGCGCCAGGCCATCCGCCGCCAGAACGCGGTGGTGGACGTGGCGCCGGGCAGTCGTTCGGCGCAGGCATTCAAGCAATTGGCAGGTGCGGCCGATACATGGGCAGAACCCGATCGCCCGGGTCTCGACCGCATCGCATTTTTCAGTGGTCAGGCTGCACCGGCGACGGGGTGGTGAGATGAGCGTGGCAACGGAATACCTGCAACTTCAACGGCAAAGCGCCGACGAACTGGTGAAGACGCATGCGCCGCTGGTCCGGCGCATCGCCTATCACCTGATGGGGCGCTTGCCGCCCAGCGTCGACGTGGGCGATCTGATCCAGTCCGGCATGATCGGCCTGCTGGAGGCGGCGCGTAACTACGCCACCGATCGCTCGGCCAGCTTCGAGACGTATGCGGGTATCCGCATACGTGGCGCCATGCTCGATGAGCTTCGGCGCACCGACTGGACGCCGCGCTCGGTGCATCGCAAGGCGCGTGAGGTGGCCGAAGTGGTGCGCCAGATCGAGATCGAAACCGGCGCGGACGCCGACGATGCGGAGGTGATGAAACGGCTGGGACTGAGTGCCGACGAATACCACCAGGTGCTGGCCGATGCGGCCAGTTCCCGATTGCTGAGCCTCACGGCGCCGGACGACGGCGACGGCAGCCCGGCGATGGACGTGGCCGACGCCAGCAGCCTCACCCCCGCCGAGGACATCGAGCAGGTGGGCATGCGCCAGGCGCTGATCGATGCGATCACCACGCTGCCGGAGCGCGAACAACTGGTGATGTCGCTGTACTACGAGCAGGAACTGAACCTCAAAGAGATTGGCGCGGTGCTCGGTGTCACCGAGTCGCGGGTCTGCCAGATCCATGGGCAGGCGATCATCCGGTTGCGCGCGCGCATGACCGGCTGGCGCGACGACGACTGAGCAGCGCAGGCAACACAACTTACCTACGGGCTGGCGCACGGCAACCCACCGTGCAAGTGGAGACGGGCTTGAACAAGAACATGAAGATCCTGGTGGTGGACGACTTTTCCACCATGCGCCGCATCGTGCGGAACCTGCTCGTGGAGCTCGGTTTCTCCGGCCCGCTGATCCAGGAGGCCGACGACGGCGAGAACGCGATGGTGATGCTCAAGAGCCAGCCGTTCGACATGGTCGTGACCGACTGGAACATGCCCAACATGACCGGCATCGACCTGCTGCGCGCGATCCGCGCCGAGGCTTCGCTGAAGGGCCTGCCGGTGCTGATGGTCACCGCCGAAAACAACCGTGACCAGATCATCGCCGCGGCTCAGGCCGGCGTGAACGGCTACATCGTCAAGCCGTTCACCGCTGCCACGCTGCAAGAAAAACTGACCAAGATCTTCGAGCGGCTCGCCGCGGCAGGAGCTTCCGCATGAGCGCCCAACTTTCCCTCAGCGCCGAGGCGCTGCCCAACGAGCTGCACGAGCTGCTCAACAGCCCCGACGGCCCGGCCTTCGAGCAGGCGCTCGACTCCATCGTGCGCGAGCGCGAGCAGAAGCTGTTCCGCGCGCTCGGCGTGCTGGCCCGCGACCTGCACGACGCCGTACGCCGCCTCGGCGGCGAGCTGGTGCAGGAGGGTTATCCGGACAGCGTCACCGACGCGCGCAAGCATCTGCAGGACGTGCTGGAGATGAGCTCGCAGGCGGCCCACCGCACGCTGGATTTCGCCGAGCGCACCCGCCCCGAGGCCGAGGCGCTGGCACACAACGCGGCGGCGATCCTCGCTGCCAAGCCCGCTGAAGGCGACGCCGTGACCGCGCTGGCGAACCAGGCCAGCGCCTTCGCGCAAAGCTGCAACGACGGTCTCAACGACATGGTGATGGCGCAGTCCTGGCAGGACCTGTCCGGCCAGCGCATCAAGAAGGTGGTGGCGTTCATCGGCTCGGTGGAGTCCTCCATGCTCGAGCTGGTGCGCCTCACCGGCGCGCTGTCCGGCCGCGAGCCGGTCGAGGCGGTGGAGAAGATCAACAGCCAGGACGAGGCCGACCGCCTGCTGAGCGAGTTCGGATTCTGAGCCCGCGCATGACGGCGATCGCGCTGCCGCTGCCTTGCCTCCCTCACGCCCGCCCGCATGCGGCGGGCGTGCTGTCGCCTGCCGCCGGGAGCCGCTAGATGGATCCCTCCTTCGACGCCGAGCTGCGCGACGATTTCCTGGTCGAGGCCGGCGAGCTGGTCGAGCGCCTGGGCGAGCAGCTGGTGGGCCTGGAAGCCACACCGCAAGACGCCGAGCTGCTCAACGCTGTGTTCCGCGCCTTCCACACCGTGAAGGGCGGCGCTGGCTTCCTCAACGTCGAGCCGATGGTGCAGCTGTGCCATCACGCCGAAGACCTGCTCAACGAAGCGCGCAACGGCAGCCTGCTGATCGACGCGGCGCGCATGGACGCGCTGCTCGAAGCGCTCGACCTGCTGCAGTCGATGATGGCCGCACTGGCCGCCAACGACGCTATGGCGATGCCGCCGCCGGCGCTGCTGGTGCGCCTCACGCCGCCGAAGAAGGGTGCGCCGCCCGCACCGGCCCCGGTCGCGGTCCCGCGGCCGGCCACTGCGCCGGCCGGTGGCGCCATCGACGACAGCGAGTTCGAGGCCTTGCTCGATTCGCTCTATGGCAGCGCCGCACCCGGCACGGTAGAGCCCGCGCCTGTTGTCGCGGCCGCGCCGATATCCAACACCATCGACGATGACGAGTTCGAGGCGCTGCTCGACCAGCTGCACGGCGGCGGCGCGCCCGCGCCGGTGGTCGCGGCCCCGGCCCCGGCCGGCGGTGCCATCGACGACGACGAATTCGAGGCCCTGCTGGACAACCTGCATGGCAAGGGCGGTACGCCCGGTCAGGCGGCGGCGTCCGCACCGGCGCCAGTTGCCGCGCCTGCGCCGGCCACCGCGCCCACGCCTGCGCCGGCCCGCGCTGCCGCGGCACCGGCGGAGGCCACCGTGCGCGTCGATACCGCGCGCCTGGATACGCTGGTCAACCAGGCCGGCGAACTACTGCTGCTGCGCAACCGCCTGCTCACGCTGGCCGCACGCAACGGCGACAGCAGCCTGTCGTCCACCGTGGATGAGCTCAACCGCGTCGCCGACGATCTGCAGAACGCCGTGCTGGGCATGCGCATGCAGCCGGTAGGCCGCCTGTTCCAGCGCTTCCCGCGCATCGTGCGCGACCTCGCGCGCCAGCTCGGCAAAGACGTGGATCTGGTCACCGAAGGCGAAGGCACCGATCTGGACCGCAGTCTAGTCGAGGCGCTGGCCGATCCCATGGTGCACCTCATCCGCAACGCACTCGACCACGGCCTGGAAGGGCCGGAGGATCGCGAGCGCGCGGGCAAGTCGCGCCGCGGCACGGTGCGCCTGGCGGCGAGCCAGCGCGGCGAGCGCATCGTCATCACGGTGAGCGACGACGGCCGCGGCATGAATTCCGAGGTGCTCCGGCGCAAGGCGGTGGAGAAGGGCGTAATCGACGAGGCCCAGGCCGCGCGCCTCACCGAGAACGAATGCTACGAGCTGATCTTCCGCGCCGGCTTCAGCACCGCCGCCACGGTGTCGGACATCTCCGGCCGCGGCGTCGGCATGGATGTGGTGAAAACCCGCATCACCGAGCTGGGCGGCACCCTGCGCGTGCAGTCGCGGCTGGGCCACGGCAGCACGCTGGAACTCACCGTGCCGCTGACGCTGGCGATCCTGCGCGTGCTGATGGTGCGCGTGGGCGATCGCCTGCTGGCGCTGCCGCTGAGCAACGTCGACGAAGTGTTCGAGCTGCGCCCGGGGCAGGACAGCCTGCTCGACGGGCGCATGGTCGCCGCCCACCGTGGCCGCGCGCTGGTGCTGGGCGACCTGGCCGGCTGGGCCGGCGTGGCCGACGGCGCAGCGCGCCACGTGGTGGTGCTGCACATCGGCCACCTGCGCCTGGGCTGCCTGGTGCACGAGGTGCTCGGCCGCGAGGACGTCATGGTCAAGCCGCTCGGCCACCTGTTCGCCGGCACCACCGGCGTGGCCGGCGCTACCGTCACCGGTGACGGGCGGCTGGCGCTGGTGCTGGATCTGGCCGGCCTGGCCGACGACAGCGGTGAGTTGCTGCCCGCCCTGCGGATGAGCGCCTGATGGATCTGGTCAGCCTCATCGGTACGGTGCTGGCCTTCGCGGTCATCGCGATCGGCACCGTGCTCAAGGGCTCCAGCCTGGAATCGCTGTGGAACCCCGCCGCGTTCCTCATCGTGTTCGTCGGCACCTTCGCCGCGCTGATGGTGCAGACGCCCGGCCGGGTGCTCAAGCGCGCCGGGCAATTGCTGCCGCTGGTCTACAAGCCGCCGCTGCATTACCCGCAGAATCTCATCAAGCAGATCATCGGCTGGAGCGAGATCTCGCGCCGCCAGGGCCTGCTCGGCCTGGAGCCGCAATTGGAGAGCATGCGCGATCCGTTCGCGCGCAAGGGCCTGCAGCTGCTTATCGACGGCGGCGAGCCGGAGGCCATCCGCAGCGTGCTCGAGGTGGAGCTGGGCACGCGCGAGCAGAGCGACATCGATGCGGCCAAGGTGTTCGAGAACGCCGGCACCTATTCGCCCACCATGGGCATCATCGGCGCCGTGATGGGCCTGATGGCGGTGATGCAGAACCTGGCCGACCCCAGCAAGCTCGGGCACGGCATCGCCGCGGCGTTCGTCGCCACCATCTACGGCATCGGCCTGGCCAACCTGCTGATGCTGCCGATCGCCGCGCGACTGAAAGGGCTGATCCACAAGCAGACCGAGATGCGCGAGATCCTCATCGAGGGTCTCGTGTCGATCGCCCAGGGCGACAACCCACGGCAGATCGAGAGCAAGCTGCAGGGCTTCTTGCCATGAGGCGCAAGCGCCACGAAGAGCACGTGAACCACGAGCGCTGGGCCATTCCGTACGGCGATCTGATCACCCTGCTGCTGGCGTTCTTCGTGGTGATGTACGCCATGTCGGCGGTGAACGAGGGCAAGTACCGCGTGCTGTCGCAGTCGATGATGGAGGCCTTCCACGGCTCCAGCCGGGTGATCGCGCCATCGGACATGGCGCCCAACGCACCGGCCAGCGCCGCCCCGGTGGTCGACCCGCAGGCCAACGGCCGCGGTTCGGCGCTGACCCCGATCAGCCTGCCCGGATCGGCTGCCCAGCCAGCGCCCACCAAGGAGCAGCAGAACCTCAGCGCCATCCAGCGCAGCGTGGAGCAGGCGCTGCAGCCGCTGATCGACAAGAAGCTGGTGGTGATCCGTCGCACGCCGAGCTGGCTGGAGATCGAGATCCGCACCGACATCCTGTTTCCCAGCGGCGTGGCGCGCATCGCGCCGCAGGCGCAGAGCGTGCTCGGCAGTCTGGCCGGCATCCTGGCGCCGTTTCCCAATCCGCTCAGGATCGAGGGCTACACCGACAATAAGCCGATCAACACAGCCGTCTATCCGTCCAACTGGGAGCTGTCGGCCGCGCGCGCGGCCAGCGTCGCGCGGCTGTTCTCCGACCATGGCGTCACCCCGGGCCGGCTCGGCATCATGGGCTGGGGCGAGGTGCGCCCCATCGCCGACAACGCCACCGAAGACGGCCGCAACCGTAACCGTCGCGTGTTGGTGGTGGTGCTGAGCGATCGCGACGGCCCCAGCCGCTTCACCATGGACGCCGGCAAGCGGGCCACCGCGGAGGCCACCGCGCCGGCTACGCCCCCGGTGATGACCGTGCAGAACGCCGGGGCGACCACTGCGGCCGCCACGCTCGCCGTTGCCGCCCCGGCGCTACCGGCACCGCTGGACGCACCCGCCACCGTGCGCGGCGACGCAGCGCCATCCGACCGTCCCTCCGCACCCGCCGAGTCCGCCCCATGAGCGACGTCGCCAGCCTTTCCCGCCCTCGTTCGCATGCCCCGGTGACGGAGGCCACGGCGCAGTCGTGGCTGTCGTTCCAATTGGCCGGGCAGCACTACGCCGCGCCGCTTGCCCAGGTGGGTGAGGTGCTGCGCGACAGCGACATCACGCCCGTGCCCGGTGCCGCGCACGACCTGCTCGGCATCCGCCACCTGCGCGGCCAGGTCGTGCCGGTGATGGACGGACGCCGTCGCCTCGGCCTGCCCGAACAGCCGGCACCCGACCCCGCCAACGTGCGCGTGGTGGTGCTGCACGCCGACGGCCAGCTCATCGGCCTGCGCGTGGACGCCATCGGCGACCTCATTCACCCCACCGCACAAGCCATCGAGCCGCCCCCGGCGGGCCGTGCCGCGCGCAACGACGAGCCGGTGAGTGGCGTGGTACCCGCGGCGCAGGGGTTCGTAGCACTTCTCGATATCGGCCGTCTCTGTCGCCTCTCCGGCGAGAGCTGAGCGTCGCGGTTCACCGCGACCGCACCTCGTCGGCCCGGCGGAGTGGTACGTGGCTGGACGGGTTACCCATCGCGCGCGCGATGCCCATGGCGGGATGATTCCTCGCCGTGGGGAGATGCGCGATGGTGCGGAAGGCGCGTCGCTCCACCAGCTGGATGCCTGAGCCCAGGGCGAGGCGCCGGGAGAACGTCAGTCCGCCGGTTCCTTGAGTGCGCGGTCCTTCCTGCAGGTGCTGAGCCGTTTGGCCCGTGCCGCATCGATGCGGATCACCTCGCGCGTCTCGCCATTCACCACGCCGGTGATGCAGGCGCAGCCGTATCCGTAGCTGCGATTGATCGCCACCCACTGCGACGGAGAGAACTCGGGCCACGGACCGTCGGCCTGGTGTCCGCCCTGGATGCCGATCGTCCACTCACCGCTGCGATCGTGCAGCCACGCGTTGCCCGGCGTGGGATTGTCGAACCAGCCGCACAAGGTCTGCGTGCGCCCGGCACGTCCTGCGGCGCTGGCCGATGCGAGCACGCAGAGGCTGCCAACCAGTACAAACGCCGCGGTGATCCTCATGCCACTTTCCCCTGAAAGAACGTGCCGGTCGGCCGCCCGTCGTCGATCGAGATACTGCCAGCGCTCAGCGCATGCGCTCACGCAACTGCACCACATTGCCTTCCGGGTCGTGGCCATCGCACACGCGCATCCCCTGAAAACGCCACTCGCGCGCCGGCGGCAGCAACTGGCCGCCGAGCGCCGGGGCCACATCGCGTGCAGCCGCCAGGTCCGCCACCACCAACACCAGCTTGATCGCGGTGTCCTCGCGCACGCGCGGCGGATCGGTGAGCTCGATCGACGCGGCCAGCCGCTCAGGCACCGCAACCAGCACCAGCTGGAACGCTCCCCCCTCCAGCACCACGTGGTCATCCTCCGCATGCGTGACGCGCAAGCCCCCCACCTGCTCGTAAAAGCGGCTGGCCCGGCCAAGGTCTTTGGCATAGATCACGACACCTGCGTCATGCAATGTGGTCACAGCGTTTCCTTTGGTTGATGTGGGCGTCGGCGTTGTTGCTCGATACCACGGTAAATGAAGAGGCGAGGCAGCCCAACCGCCTACCGGATGGCGGATGCCAGTGCGTGCCTATGTGTGAACCTTTATGTGCGGAAGGTCCGCCAAGCCAGCCACAGGCACAGAGCGCAAACCGACGACCAAAGCAGGGCCAGAAACCAGAACTGCGACGACTGGTCCGACTGGCTATAGGTATCTCCGACCACCACCGCCGCGCGCGACAGCCCGGGCATCGAGTGATGTACCAGGCCAAGCACCGCCAGGGCACCTGATCCAGCGGCACCGAGCAGGCAGAGGGCAACTTTGAGATAACGCGTAACGTCCATGATCCGTGCCGGTGCGTTGGGGTGAACGTGGCGAGCGCTCTTTGCGTGTGTCCGGGGCGGCTTGCGGTACGCGCTCGGGCATCGCAGGGTAGCCCCGGAGCGCCATCGTATTCGCTTTGGCCCACCACAACCCACCGCTCGCTCGACAATGCTGCAACGGAGGATGGAAGGGCGCGGAGCCGAACAAAAGTCGGTGCTCCGCGCCCTCGCCCCTTACTGGTACGTCGGATGCTCGCGCAGGGTGATCGGCACGCCTCGGGCAGGTGGAGCGATGGATGCGACGAGATAACGGGCGGCTGCCTCACCCACGCCGGGGCCGGCCTCCTGCGGTGCACGCAGTCGCTGCGCTTCGATCGCATCCATCAGATCACGCAAACTGCCGGCGTCGCGGTAGATCGCGTCGCCCATCATCGCCAGCGTGGCGTCCGCGAACTCCGCCTGGCTGGAGCAATTCACCACATCGCCATGGGCGCGCAGGCTGTCGACCAGGGCGTGAATCGCGTCGATCTGGTCCAGCGTGATGCCGGACATGTAGCGCGCAGGCTCCTCGTCCATTGCCGGCTCGGCCACATCGGGGCCCGTAGCTTCCGGTGCGGCATGGGGCTCACTGGCCCGTTCGGGACCTTCTGCCGCCATGGTCGGGTTATCCAGAAACGCTCCAATCCGCGCTTCCAGCCATGCCAGGGTGCGCGCCATTTCGCCCAGGCGCATGCCTGTGGTGTCTTCCAGCAGCGTATCCGTCCAGTGCGTTTGTGCCAGGCGGGCCAACAGCGCCACATCCAGGCGCAGCTTTGCCAGCCGCTGCAGGCTTTCCGTGGACAATGCCTCGCCCGTCGCTTGCGAATCGTTCGTATCGATCGTCGACATGCTCGCCTCCTCACTCCATGAAGTACCCGCACGCCGGGATGGCGACGGGAAGTCGGGAGGTTAGAAACCGCTAACAGTCGGCGGGCGTATTCCCCTTGCGGGTTTTGTATTAGCCGCCCTCCCGACGCAAGCATCACGTCGGTCTGTGCCTGCAAATGCACGGGCACAAAAAACCCACCGGTTTGACGGAGGTGGGTACCGCTGTTAGAGGAGTTTCTACGCTCCTTGCAATCGAGTCTGCTACTGCGGTGGAGGGGAGTCAAGGTGAGCGGGCAAGTCCGCGGTGAAAGGCTATGGATGTGATTTTTTAAAGCGAGCGAGAGGCGATGGTCTTATGTGCCTAACGCTGGGGCTGAGTGACGTAGCCGCCCGCCGCGAAGAATTTTTCAAAGGGCATACCGCCAGAGGGTGGCGGCCACCAGTAGCACGCAGCCGACCACTCCCAAAATCTCATGTTTGCCTGTGCCGGGCTGTATCGGTACGAGCTGAGAAAGAAACGGCGATCGGAAGCGTACGGGATGCTTGAAAGCGAACAGACCGAGGATGTAGAACCCAATCGCTGACAGGAAATCCGCGCCTCGGTGCGCATGAAGTCCACGTACAGCGAAGAAGAGCGCTACACCGATCGCAAGGAGTAGCCAGATCCAACGACACGCTGAATTGTTTTGTGTTGACGCTTTCATTAGTCCCCTAACGCTTGAGTTGAGCGGCGGCGTAGCCGTCCGCTTGGATGACTGGTTAGGTGCGCCGCCACGCACCCGGACGCTCGAACGAGGTGATGACTACTTCGCCACCTAGCTCCTGGAGCATTTGCCTGACGCCCTCCAGATGCTCATCGGAGACATTGTTTAAGACAATTTCTTGGTGCAAGCGAACATTGCGCAGTATGCGCTTGAGATCCGAAGGAGAGACCTGCAGCGCTTGACGCAGACGCCTCGCGAGCTCCTTACGGGCATGCTCGCGCCAGCCTGTTGAGCCGATGTGGCCTGCTTTCCATTGGCTGACCGAAAGACTGGCCATAAGTACTAACGCCCGAAGTAGCCGACGACGAAACCGCTTAGCGGTTTTGACGTCCGGTTAACTGAACTGGTGGCCGTTACATTCGTGGCGGCATGCATGCCGGGTACTCCTCAACAACGGCCAGTAACTTGGCCTGCAACGACTGTTGACCGGATAGAACCGTAGCTTGCATGCAGGCTACCACCGCCAAGCCATTGGCGTTTCTGAGGACACCCTCAAGGAGAACACTTGGATAGCCCTCGCCGTGCCGGCGGATTGGGTGGATGCCGGCATGTGCGTATGAGTTCAAGGCCTTCCACGAGTTTTCTTTGAACCGTGCAAGAGCATCATGAGCCTGCGGCGGCGCCTTCGTTGCAAGCTGCTCCATCATTGCATTGGTTTGCGGTATGTTCTTTGCGGCTTGCTCCGACTCTTGGGACAGCGCAATGCCAAGTTTTGCTACGCAGGCATCGGACGCGGCGTAGAGTAACCAGATGGCACGGACTGTGGCCTCGAATTGAGCGCGATGCACTACGACCGCAGAAGGCAAGAGCCCTTGACGCAAAAGAGCGCGAACCGATTGCCAGTGCTCCAGCGCAAGCGAGCACGCAACATCACTTATGCCAATACGTGGTGAGGTGTCGTACACAGGCACCGCGACGACAGTAAGCAATTTGCCAGCCAATGCATCGGTGTCGTCGTAAATATTCGATAACGCCATCAGTTTCCCTGTTACGGCTAACGCTTGAGTTGAGCAGCGCCGCGAAACGGTGTCGACCTGAATGAACTGCTCGCCATCAATACAGCTTGATGCCACAGACTTTAAATACGTGAGCGTTGACCGCGCCACCCGTCTTGGCCGCAGCGCTCTTCACAAACCCAAGAAAGTCTTCCACTTGTGCTTTTGATACGGATGTTTTGGCCTTGCCTCGATGAGCAATTTCGCCGCGCAATTCAACAAATTTATCGAGTTTTGCTCTTGCCTTATCTGCGGGTAGCTTTTTGGCCCAGTTCCACTTTGACGAAACACTTGAGAGTCCAATTGCTGACTCAAACAGACTATCAATATTCTGCCATTTTGGAGTATTAAGCTTTCTGTCTCTGGCTTCCTTGAGCGCGGCCATGTGATCGCGTAGAACTTGACGCCACTTGTCATCCGAGATGGACCAAAGAGCCAGCTCATCCACATCTGACTTTAGCTTTTTGGCAATGATCTTCTTGATCTCTTTTGGCAGTGCGTCCGCACTCGTGGCATTTGCGACAATACACTCAAGACCTTCCCCTGCAATGTCCTCACAGTAGGCCTCCCAGAAAGAAGTCAGCAGGACAATGGCTGACTTATTTAGAACTTCCAGACCGTGACGTCGTCCTGGTCCAGCCCCGCCAGCCGCAGCGTGGAGCGCAAGCAGGTTTGCTACGTCCTCCAAGTTCTTGTCGAACGCAACTCGTGCTTTGCTTGGCATACCGTTAACTCCCCCTGATGGCTAACGCTTGAGTTAAGCGGCGGCGTAGCCGTCCGCCTTGAACGAGATGTTAGAGCCCGCTGCAAGTGTCCTTGAGCCTGCGCTCAGCTCTTTTTGATGCATCGGAATAGTCCTCTGCTAGGGCGCCATCGAGTGTGGCACGAAATTTCGCGCTCCCGAACAAGCAGCGAGCGTTGTGCTGCTTGAGCGTGCTGAGTAGATGCACATAGTCCTCATGGGCGGCGCCCGCGAGCCAGACTGCAGGAACAATGTAGTCTTTCTCTGCAGAGTGATCGAAGCTGCGTTGGCAGTCGTACTCGGGAAGCAACTGTTTGAAGAGTGATACGAAAGTGTCGCAGTTCTTGCCTGTTAGCTCATGGCCACATTCGTGATAGGCAGCATCCAACTTCGGCAGCAGCAGCGCGGCAGGACACTTGACGTTGAATTGCGTCATGTTGCCCGGAGCTTCACTTGCGAGAAGATTGGCAGGCAGCAATAAGAGCAGTGCAATTACGAAGGAAATTTTCATGGGTTCTAACGCTTGAGTTAAGCGGCGCGCGTCAGCGCGTCCGCCTTGAACGAGATGTTAGGCAATTACCGCCGTCACTTGACGACTGGAGCCTCCCAGCCATCGTAGTCGCCATGCTCGCGCAGGGCGAGCGCCGTAAGATCACGGCGAAGGTCGGCAAGTGCCGCTGAAGTTGGGATGACCTCTTTGGTGGCTAGCGCAAGCCAATCCGTGCCAGTAGCGGCCTGTTCGACTTTGACCTCGAAACCCTTGTTGGAGAGGACGCGGGCGATGCGCTCTGCAGAATCTTGGGTTGGTGCGTAGAGATAGAAGTCGATCGGATGTGGCTTAGAGAGGTCAGAGCCAGCAAGGCGTAACTGCTCAATGACAGCGTCGTCGTTCGCCGGCGGAGCGGATGCTTGTTGGCCAAAGGAACGAAAAGTCACGACCAGAAGCAGAGCAACGACGATCAATGCAAAGAGTTTCATGTTCAGTGCCTAACGCCTGAATTAAGCCGAGCCGCGAAGCGGCTTCGGCTTGAATGAATTGTTAGACCTCATGCCGATCCGCCGGATGGTTGATGCCATCATTGGTGGGGACATTAGGGATGGCAAAAGGATTGACGCCCTCAAGACAGCCGACGTTGTAACCATACTCGCTGGGGTTGGAACGGCGCTGATGATGCGTATAGATGCCGCAGTTTGAGCAGAAGTAGTGCTTGGCTGTGAAGGTGTTGAATTGGTAGAGCTTTAGATGCTCGATGCCTTGCAGAATACGGATGCCGCTCAAAGGTACAGAGGCAATAATTGCGCCTCTGCGCCGGCACATGGAGCAATCGCAGCGGCGCGGATTTACGACGCCGTCAGGAAGGCTCAACTCCAGTACGACCGAGCCACAATGACACGACGCTTTGTGCTTGGGTTGTATCTGGACTCCACCGACTTCCTTGAGCACCGAAGTTCTCTCCTATGAGGTCTAACGCTGGAGTTAAGCGGCGGCGAAGCCGTCCGCCTTGAACGAGTTGTTAGAACTTAGCCGCGCCACTTAGTTACGCGACCTGAGGTTTGCTCCACCAAGAACCAAGCGACGCTGCCCATGAAGCCGAGAATGGAGATGAAGATGGCTGCGAAGACCACCATGTAGGCGGTGTGCCAGCCAAGTCTTACACACGCAAAGGCAGCGCCCATGAGTATTGCAGCCACGCCCCAGCAAGCCAGCCCAATGACGAACGCCTTTGGGAGGTGCGCCGGAATTTTTTCTGCGAGCCGTCGAAGCATGGTGAGTTCTAACGCTGGAGTTAAGCGGCGCGCGGTACGCGCGTCCGCTTGGAAGAGTGGTTAGGGGGCAGCTTGCAGATCATGCGAACAGCAAGCTGTGATGGTTTTGCCTACTTGATCTTGAAAGACCACCATCCATGGCACTTGCCCAGTGTCAGGGATGAGGCCACAGAGAGATGGGACGAGTTGATTGAAGTAACCCTGCTCCACCGACTCTGGTTGAGATGCAACAGTCACTACAAATAGCACAGTAGCGCCGCCATCTTGATACTCCCAATACAAAGCGAGTGGTGAGGGCTCAAGCGCGGAGAGAACTTGCAACGCCGCATCTACGCTTTCTTGTGGGATCCGCTTCATGCCACCCATGCCCTCTAACGCTTGAGTTAAGCGGCGGCGAAGCCGTCCGCCTTGAACGAATAGTTAGGGGTTGCCGGCGCAGACAAGAAACGCGTACTCGCTTGGCAACACCTGATGAGTGAACTGGTTGCCCGCATGGTTGAGTATGGCAGCCGAGTGCAGGAAGTTGAGATTGAAGCCATCGCCCGTGACTGCGACGCCGGGCACGTATGTGGCGACGCTGCTTTGCCAGCCATCTTCATGCGCCCTGAGCCAAGCGGAAAGGGCTTTGTACTGCTCTGAGTCTTGACTGATAGCGCACCGCTTGGTTTGCACGCCGTTTACCGTGACCGACAGACTGAGCGGGCCACTCGGAAGAGCAAAGTGGATTGACTGAGTGCACCCGCTCAGGGCCAGCGTAAAGACCACAAGTAGACCGATTACTTTCACGCGACCCCTAACGCCAGAATTGAGCCGAGCCGCGAAGCGGCTTCGGCTTGAATGAATTGTTAGGCGTCAACAGCGGACTGCAACGCCTTGATAGATGACTCCCAGCTGCCGAAGTCATCACTCTCCTCCCACAGCTCCCTGAGCTCCGAGTCCGGGCCCATGATGCGAGCAAGCGCTCCATTAGCCTTGGAGAGCAGGTCCTGGGATGGTTTGGAGCCGATGGATCTAACCCAAGCATCTACTTCTTCGGTGTAGCTGTCTGCCTGCGTACCGCGCCCGAGTGCTTTGGCCAGAACCTCAGCAGCGGCGATGGCCTCGCTGGCTAAATCCGAGTCAAGGTAATCGGGCCCATTGTCGAGAACGGCTTGGATCGCTTTGGCAACAAGGGAAAAGTCGCGCTGCTCATCAAGGCCATATGCCCAATCGCAAGCAGTGTCATTGCCGAAGGGTTCGTGTGACCAAGCTCCCACGTTGGAATCTCCTTGAATTTTGGATTGGCGCCTAACGCTGGAGTTAAGCGGCGCGCGGTACGCGCGTCCGCTTGGACGAACTGTTAGGCACCGGCGCCCGTGATTGTGATGGTGCCAGACTCGTAGGCGAAGTTGTAACGGCCATCCGGGCTGGCGAAGTGAAGGTTGTTTGCCGGGTAGGCCATTTCCGTTACAGGTACGCGGATACCTTCAATGGGGCCGATGCCAACCGCCATGCCACCCTCCGGGTAAGCCAGCTCTGAATCACGGGCGACACGCTCCCAACTGCCCACAGTGAAGACCCCGCGGCCTGCATGCGAGACAGTGAGCAGAAACTTACCGGTTGGGTCGAAGCCAGCAGCTACCAGCCCACCAACGAAGAGATGTTTCGTCATCACACGCCTAACGCTTGAGTTGAACGGCGGCGGAGCCGTCCGCCTCGAACGAATGGTTAGGCTTGCGCCCGAAGAGTACGCACTCGCCGACGAGAATTACGAGCAACCCGATGAGCCATGCAGGCGCCCAGAACATAAGAAACATGACGAGCTGAAAGGATACGTGGTTTGCGTAAAGGTCGAAGCTGGGTGGGCCAGAAAGGGCTGCATAAGTGCGCCATACACAGTGAACCAACATGCCAATGAACCACAGAGTCGTCGTGATTTTGTATATGGCCTGCGGCTTGCGGAGCGAGTTGCGCATATGAAGCCTAACGCTTGAGTTAAGCGGCGCGCGGTACGCGTGTCTGCTTGGACGAGTGGTTAGGCCTCATCTTAGCGCGACGGGTCACAGCATTGACCTCCATGTAGCGAGGACTGTGCGGACGGCTGGCAGCAAAGCGAGTGTGGTGCCGTCATCCAACGTGACGATAACCTCCGCTGCCTCGGCGAACACGCCTTGGCCGAACGGTGCTTGAAAGACTCCTGGGGTGGCCGACAATTGCTCTGCCGATGAGAGCTGGCGCGGAGCCATTTTTGAGGAAGCCAACTTCGCATGCTTAGACGCATCTGCCACGTCTCGGATTATTGCGAAATCTGGACACTTGGCTTGTACGCCCGTACGCACATTCGCGATCTCTTGGTCCATGAGCTTACGCTCGCGGCTCGCGAAACCGTCGAGCGCGAAATGGTCTGCCATGTGATACAGGACAATTGCAGCGAGCCTGCCGCGGCGGATGTCGTACGGCTCCTTCTCGAACTCCGCAACTGTAGGCTCGACCGTGTGAGCGAGAAACATTGAGGCGTTTGAGCGCGCGGGAACTTCCATATGAGGCCTAACGCTGGAATTAAGCGGCGGCGCAGCCGTCCGCTTGGATGAGTGGTTAGGTTGCAGTGCTTTGCGCTACAACCTGGACAGGAAGATCTCGGACGTTTTCTGGAACATCGGTTGTGCCAGCGTACTCAAGCATGAGCTCATTGTCTTGAACGAATGCGAGATAGCTACCAACTACTTCTCCCACCTGGCCAAGAACCATCGGATGGCTAAGAACCGTGCGTGCCTTGGGCAACAAATGATGGCGAACGGCTAGGAAGTACCCAGCGCCAGAATGGTTGTAGCTAACGAACTCGGCGTCACGGCAGACGGCTTCCACTACAGCGTCGCCGAGTGTTGCAGTGCCAAGAAGCCGAAGTGCTTCAACTTCAAATGCGCGAAAGTGGGTCATCTGCGACCTAACGCTGGAGTTAAGCGGCGGCGAAGCCGTCCGCCTTGAACGAAATGTTAGGCCTTATGAGGAAGCAGGGCCAGCGACGCGACTACAGCAACGAACCAGAGCAAGAACGGAGTGAGCATGCTCCAAAAAACCGCGTGCCAGTACCTAATTTTTTGCCGCATCCAAGGAAGTGCCGCACGGGCGAAGACCAAGAAAAATAGCGCCAGGACGACCGGAGGATAGAGCCACCCCGAGAGAGCCGGGGAGTTAGAGAAGAACGCAAGCGCTACCGGAAACACCCATGCCGGGAGAAAGTAAGACCAATACTGACGAGCTGTAGAGAGCAGGGTGTCTTGAAAAGCCATCATTCGCTGGGGCCTAACGCTTAGTAGACCCCACTTAGGGGCATATGCGCGGAGCCTGCGGTGCGCCGGGTGCCTTCGTCAAGGGCGAAATTCCTACATACCATCAGGCGGTTGGCGGATGTGTCGCGCTCGCCGCATACGGATGATGGGGTTTGCATAGATCACGAAGTGGCTCGCTATGTCTTATTCGTCCAAGAATGGCGAAATAAACCGTATGGTCGGTGGGACCCCGGCGCCGCGGCTGCTGGATGAGGCGCGGCGCGTGCTGCGTTTGAAGCATTACAGCCTTCGCACGGAGGCGGTGTATGTCGGCTGGGTCCGGCGATTTGTGCATTTCCATGGCAAGCGGCATCCGCGGGACATGGGGGCCGGGGAGATCGAGCAGTTCCTGTCTGGGCTGGCCGTGCAGGGGCAGGTTGCGGCGAGCACGCAGAATCAGGCGCTTTCCGCGTTGTTGTTTCTGTATCGGGATGTGCTGGGGGTCGAACTGCCCTGGCTGGACGGGATCATCCGGGCAAAGCGTCCTTCGCGGGTGCCCACGGTGTTGTCGCGGGACGAGGTCACGCGGGCGTTGGCATGCATGGATGGGCGGCCGTGGTTGCTGGCGTCGTTGCTTTACGGCACGGGCATGCGGCTGATGGAGGCATTACGCCTGCGTGTGAAGGATGTTGATTTTGACCGCGGCGACATCATCGTGCGCGACGGCAAGGGCGGCAAGGATCGCCACACGATGTTGCCGCGCGTCCTGGCCGAGCCGATGCGTCGGGAGATCGAGCGGGCGGCTGCCCTGCACGCGGCTGATCTGGAGGCCGGTTTTGGCAGGGTATGGCTGCCGTTTGCCTTGGCCCGCAAGTATCCAAACGCGGCAAGCGAGCTTGGCTGGCAGTACGTGTTTCCTTCCACGAAGCGATCTCTGGATCCGCGAGACGGGGAGGAGCGCCGGCATCATTTCGATGCGCGGATACTGTCGCGGTCGCTCAAGCGCGGCGTGCGTGAGGCGGGCATAGTGAAGCCGGTCAGCGCGCACACCCTGAGACATTCCTTCGCCACGCACCTGCTCGAAGCGGGGCAGGACATTCGCACTGTGCAAGAGCTGCTGGGCCACAAGGATGTGGCGACCACGCAGATCTATACGCATGTGCTCAATCGCGGTGGGATGGGGGTGGTGAGTCCGTTGGATCGGTGAGGTGGGTGTGATTGGGTATTCGGATGCGCTGAGGTAGGAGCCCGCTGGCGGGCGATGGTTTTGGCTTTGATGGGGTACCAGAGCGGAAAGGCATCGCCCGCCAGCGGGCTCCTACATAAGGAGCGAGGTGGCGCGAGGGGCTGGCCGCATTCTTTGAGGTTTTTGTAGGAGCCCGCTGGCGGGCGATGCTTTTGGTTTTGATGTGGCATCAGAGTAGGAGCATCGCCCGCGAGCGGGCTCCTACATAAGGAGTGAGGTGGCGCGAGGGGCTGGCCGCAGTCTTTGAGGCTTTTTGTAGGAGCCCGCTGG
>NZ_JBQCCF010000053.1:0-49344 GCF_051962475.1 Dyella sp. | reverse complement strand
CTGTCGTAGCCCGCTCGGGGGGGTTGCTCTTCCGCTTCTAGGCGTATCAGGCCTACGACCTTCGCCCGCGTGCGGGCTCCTACAGGAAAGGGGAGGGTTTAGCGCGAGGGGCGGCGGCTGGTCCGAGGTTTCGCTGTGGATCTACATCGAAGCCGGGTGCCCCCGACCCCGGACCGATGCCTCGTCCTTCATGTAGGAGCCCGCTCGCGGGCGCTGCCTTTCGCCTTGATGCAGCATCAGAGCCAAGAGCATCGCCCGCGAGCGGGCTCCTACAGGGGCGGCGGCTCCGCGCTAGGTGCGGCGACTGAGCCACATATCGAGCTGGTTGGCGAAGGCCTGCCGGTCGCGCGGATGAAAGGCAGACGGGCCGCCGGTGTCCACGCCGGCGCCGCGCAGCTCTTCCATGAAGTTCCGCATCGACAGCTGCTGGGCGATGCTGTCGGGTGTGAACGGCACGCCGCGCGGGTTGACCGCTTGCGCGCCCTTGTCCAGGACTTGCGCGGCCAGCGGGATGTCCTGCGTCACTACCAGGTCACCGGCGGTCACCCGCCGCACGATCTCCGCATCGGCCACGTCGAAACCGCCGGCCACCTGCATGCTGCGCACGTAGCGCGAGGGCGGTGTGCGCAATGCGTGGTTGGCGACCAGGGTCACGTGCACCTGCGCGCGTTCGGCGGCGCGGAACAGGATCTCCTTCACCGGCACCGGGCAGGCGTCCGCGTCGACCCAGATCTGCGCGTCAGTCACGGGCCGGGTGTCCAGCGCAAGGTGCCATCGACGATGGTGCGGGTGCGCCCGCCTACCCACACCGCGCCATCGGCGTCGATCTGCACGAGCAGGCGCGCGTCGTAGCCGATCTCGCGGCCCTGGCTCACTGCGTAGCCGCGGGCGAGCGGCCTGTGCGCTTCGGCGTGGGCCAGGTAGGCGGCGAGCAGGCCGTTGGCTGCGCCGGAGGCCGGGTCTTCGGCGATCCCGGCGCCGGAGGCCAGCGCGCGCACGGCCAGTTGGTAGCCCTCGCCGGACGCGCTGCGGGCGAACGCGCAGATGCCCATGCTGTCGCTGGCCTGACCGAGCGCGGCGATCGCCGCGTGATCCGGCTGCCAGCCGCGCAGGCTCGCTTCGTCTGCGCACTCGACGATCCACCAGCGGCGGCCGCCATCGACCAGCGCCGGCGCGAGCCCGCCGGTCGTCACGCCGGCCAGGGCCGCGGGCAGCAAGGGATGCGCGTCGGCGCCGGTGGCGAGCACGCTCGCGGCGGGCGAACGCAGCAGCAAATGGCGCGCGTCGCCATCGCCCTGCACGCGGATCGGCAATACGCCGGCCTGGCATTCCTGCCACAGCAGGCCGTCGTGCGGCGCGGCGAGGCCACAGGCCAGCACGGCGTGCGCGCTGCCCACGCTGGGGTGACCGGCGAAGGCAATCTCCTTGGTCGGCGTGAACATGCGCACGCGGTAGCTGGCGTTGGGCTCGGTGGGCGGCAGCAGGAAGGTGGTTTCCACCAGGTTGGTCCAGCGGGCGAAGCGCTGCATCTGCGCGTCGCTCCAGCCGCGCGCGTCGGTGACTACGCCCAGGTGATTGCCGCCGCCGAGGCTCGCGGCGAAGACGTCCAGGTGCAGGTAGCGAAAGGTATCCATTGGGCTCGATCAAAAAACGCGGCGTGTGCCTCGGGCCGAGCATGATAACGGCGTGCCCGGACCCGGCCGCTGACGCGTGGGCTCAGCCCGCCAACCGGCCGAAGCCGAATAGCGCATCGAGCGGATGCCGCTTGCCCTGGATCGCATCGCGCACCATCGCCGCGGCGATCGTGCTGTAGGTGATGCCGTTGCCGCCGTACGCCATCACGAAGTGCACGCGCGGATCGTGGCCCGGTGCATTGCCAATGAAGGGCAGGCCGTCGTCGGTTTCGGCGAACGTGCCGGCCCAGCTGAAGGCCAGCTCCGGCTGGATGTCGGGGGCCAGCGCGCGCAGCCGGTCCATCAGCTTGCCGACCTTGCGCGGCAGCGCGGCGGCCCGCTTGGCCGGCAGATCGAGGCGGTCGTCCTCGCCACCGATGATGATGCGCCGGTCGTCCGTGCCGCGCAGGTACACGTACGGCCGCGCGGACTCCCAGATCACGTTGTCGTGCAGCTGCAGCGGCAGCGTGTCCAACGGCTCGGTGATCAGTGCATAGCTGGAGTGGTTGACCGCTACGCGCTGCTTGAGCCAGCGCTGTGTCTCATAGCCGGCCGCCACCACCAGGTGCGCGCATCGCACCTGGGCGCCGTTGCTCATACGCAGGCGCAGGCCCTGCGGCTCGGCCGTCCACTCCTGCATCTCGCTGGCGTCGTGCACACGCACACCGCGCCGGCCCAGTTGGCCGAGCATGACGCGGGCGAAACGGTAGGGGTCGAGCCGCGCCGCATGCGGCGTCCACAATGCCAGTGGTGCTTCGATACCGAAGCGCTCGCGCACGTCGGCTGCGTCCAGTTGCTCCACCGGCAGGCCGTGACGCTGGCGCACCTGGTACTCGCGCTTGAGCGCCGCCACGTGACGACGCTTGCTGGCGAAAAACAGGCTGCCGCAGGGGCGGAAGCCCACCGGTTCGCCCATGCCGGCGACGATGCCCGCCAGCGTGTCGATCGCCTCGTCGCAGGCCTGGTAGGTGCGTGCGGCGGTCTCGCCGTAGCGCTTGATCAGGTCGACCAGCGGCGTGTCGATCTCGTACTGCAGCAGCGCGGTGCTGGCCGCCGTGCTGCCCCAGCCGGCCTCGCGGCGGTCGATCACCAGCACGTCCATGCCGGCCTCGGCCAACGCGTGCGCGACCAGGCTGCCGGTGATACCCGCACCGATCACCGCCACCTCGCATTGCGTGTCGGTGCGCAGCGAGGGGAACTGACCGATCAGCCCATTGCTGACGGTCCACCACGGGTAGCCGCTCTTGGTATCCATCCGGCCAGCATGCCGAGGGCGGCCGTCAAAGCTGCGTCACGGTCGACAGCGTGCGCGCCGCCCGCCAAGATGGCCGGCAGTCTTCCTTAGTCTTTCTGGTCCCCATGACGATCACCCTCATCATTCTCGCCGTGACCTGCGTGGTCTCGTTCATGGCGCTCAACAACGGCAAATTGCTGGACGATCTGCTGCTGTGGCCGCCGGCCATCCAGCGCAGTCGCGAGTACTACCGGCTGGTGACCTACGGGCTGGTGCATGCGGATTTCGGCCATCTGCTGTTCAACATGCTCACGCTGTTCTTCTTCGGGCGGATCATGGAGAGCTTCTTCACGGTGCGCCTGGGCACGCTGGGCTTTCTGCTGTTCTACATGGGCGGGCTGGTGGTCTCGATCCTGCCGACTTACCTCAAGAACCGAAGCAATGCGCGCTATCGCAGTCTGGGCGCGTCGGGGGCGGTGTCGGCGGTGCTGTTCGCCTTCGTGCTGCTGGCGCCGTGGGCACGCATCTATGTGTTCGTCATTCCCATGCCGGCGATCATCTACGCGCTGCTCTACACCGCCTACTCGATCTACATGGACAAGCGCGGCCAGGACAATGTGAACCACAGCGCGCATCTGTGGGGCGCGGCCTACGGCGTGGCCTTCACGCTGCTGTTGGAACCGCGGGTGTTAACTCACTTCCTTTATGCACTGGCCCATCCCGGTGCCGGCTCATGAAGGAGACCCCGTGCCCGCTGCGCTCGCGCAAAATGCACCCCTGTTCATCGTTCTCAACCAGGCCTCCGGCAGCGGCGATCCCGACCGCGTAGAGGCATCCATCCGCCGCAGCCTGGAAGGGCGCGGTCGCGAGCACGAGATCCTGCGTGTCGACGATCCTGCCCAGTTGCCGACGCTGGCGCAGCGGGCGGTGGCGCAGGCGCAGGAGCGCGATGGCGCGGTGGTGGTGGTCGGCGGCGACGGCACCATCAACGCGGTGACCCAGGCGGTGTTGCCCAGCGGCGTGCTGTTCGGCGTGCTGCCGCAGGGCACGTTCAATTTCTTCGGCCGCTGCCATGGCCTGCCCGAGGGCGAGGCGGGGCAGGGCATGCTCGCCTTGCTCGATGCGAGCGAGCAGCCGGTCCAGGTGGGTACCGTCAACGGCCGCGCCTTTCTCGTCAACGCGAGTCTCGGCCTCTATCCGGAGTTGCTCGAACAGCGCGAGGAAGCCAAGCAGCGTTTCGGGCGCCACCGGCTGGTAGCGCTGGGAGCGGGGCTGCGGACCCTGCTGAAGCGGTTCCCCCGCTTGCACCTGTTGATGCGGGGCGACGCTCCGGCGAGCGTGCTGGACGCGATGACCCTGGTGGTCGGCAACAACCGCCTGCAGTTGGAGAAGATCGGCATCGAGCAGGCCACCGCGGTTGAGCGCGGGCGGCTGGCAGGCATCGCAGTGCGTCCGGTGGGGCGGCTGGCGCTCGTCGTGATGGCGATGCGCGGGCTGCTGGGGCATCTGGGCGAGCAGCAGCGGGTGGAGAGCTTCGCCTTCACCGAACTGGAGGTGACGCTGCGCCGCCGCCGCAAGGTCAAGGTGGCGCTGGATGGGGAGATCGACACCTTCGCGCTGCCGCTGCGCTTTGCGATCGCCCCGCGACCCTTGCGCCTGCTGGTGCCGCGCGGCGCCGAGCCTGAGCACGCCGCATGAGCGTGCTGCTGCACATCTCCGACCCGCACTTCGGCACCGAGCGCGTGGAGGTGGTGGTGGCCCTGCAGCGCCTGGCGGCCGAACTGGCGCCCGAGTGCATCGTCGTGTCCGGAGACATCACCCAGCGCGCACGGCGCGCGCAGTTCGCCGCGGCACGGACGTTTGTCGACGCGCTGCCGGCACCGGCGCTGGTGATTCCGGGCAACCACGACATCCCGTTGTTCGACCTGTGGTCGCGGCTGCGCTCACCCTATGCGCATTTCCAGGAAGCGTTCGGCGCGACGCTGGAACAGGAGTGGAGCTCGCCGGACTGGCACGTGCTGGCGATCAACACCACGCGCTGGTGGCGACACAAGGACGGCGAAGTGTCGCCTGCGCAGATCCAGCATGTGGGGCAGCGGCTGGGCCAGGCGCAGCCGGAGCAGGTGCGCGTGGTGGTGACGCACCAGCCGATGCTGGTGATCCGGCAGCACGATGTGGGCAACCTGCTGCATGGCCACCAGCGCGCGGCCAATGCGTGGGTCGAGGCCGGGGTCGATCTGCTGCTGGGCGGGCACATCCACCTGCCGTACGTGCGCCCGCTCGATGCTCAGCGCCGCTGCCGCACCTACGTAGTGCAGGCCGGCACGGCGGTGTCGCGGCGGGTGCGCGGCGACGTTCCCAATTCCGTGAATGTGCTGCGGCGCGAGCGGGGCACGCACAGCTGCGTGGTGGAGCGATGGGACCACGACGTGGGCCTGGCGCGCTTCGCCCGGCGCGAGTCGCACACGCTCGCCCTGGCCCATTGAGCAGCCGCACCTCGCGCGCGATGCGGCACCTGCCCATGACAGTGGTAAAGCAGCGCGCAATACTCAGATCGTAGTCATCGTGGTTCTGCTAATCCGAAGCCTTCGAGGCTTCGCAAGTCGGGCCGCGAATCCACCGATCACCGCAGGAGATAGACGCATGGCAATGACACGCAAGTCGGCCGCGAAGAAGTCCGCGGCAAAGAAAGGCACCGCAAAGAGGGCCGCTGCCAAGAAGGCCGCTGCTGGCAAGAAGACCACGGTGGCCAAGGCAGCAGCGAAGAAGACAGCCACCGGCAAGCCGGTCGCAAAGAAGGTCAGCGCGAAAAAGGCCGCAGTGAAAAAGCCGGCGGCCAAGACGGCTGCGAAGAAAGCTGCAGCGAAGAAGGGGCCGGTAAAGAAGGCGTCGGCGAAGAAGACTGCACCGAAGAAGGCTACGAAGAAGGCTACCCGGAAGGCGGCAGCCAAGAAGCCGGTTGCCAGGAAGACAGTTGCCAAGAAGGCTGCGGCCAAGCGGCCCGCGGTGCACAAGTCGCCCGCAAAGAAGGCCGCAAAGAAGGCTGCGCCCCGCAAATCGGTGGCGAAGAAGAGCGTGAGCCCGAAGGCGGTGCCGGCCAAGGCCGCGCCCCGCAACACGGCTGCCAAGAAGCCCCCTGCCCGGACGCCAGCCCGCGGAACGCCGGTGAAGAAGGTGGCCGCTCCTGCGGCGCCAACGAAGAAGGTCGCGGCCAAGCCGGCGGCCAAGCCGGCGGCCAAGCGCGCCGCTGCCACTCCGGTGCGGCGCGAGCAGCCCGCCGAGGCGGCGCCGGTGCGACACATCAGTCCGGAGGAGGCCGTGGCACACATTCAGGCGCTGCTGGATGCCAAGCATGAGCGCGATCGCCAGGGGCCATCCTGGCCCGGCGCCGATCAAGCCGCCCATCCCGCCGGCGGTGCGCCGCCGATGCATCCCGATGCACCGGCGTCGACCACGGCGCCTGCGGCGTTGGCGCACCAGCGGGGCGATCAGAGCAAGCGCGGCAAGGGATGAGCCAGGGCGTGCAAATCAGGGCGCGTTCATCGCGCGGGGCTAGCGTGATCGCCGGCCGCACGTCGCGTCCTTTCGCCGGTGGAGCGATCCCATGAAGAAATGGTTGCTGTGTGGGGCGGTGGTCATCGCCGCGTCGCTCCTGAGCGGCTGCTACGTCGCTCCGGGCTACAGCTACGTGCGCGATGGCTATGGCGGGGACGCGTACTACGGGCGCGGCACCACCGTGTACGACGACGGTTATTACGCGCCCGATTACTACGCCCCCGGCTACTACCGCCCCGGTTACTACGGCGGCTACGGCTATCCGGGCGGGGTGAGCGTGGGCGTCGGCGCCACTTGGTATGGCCATTCGCGGGACCGCTACCGCTACCGCCACCGAGATCATGATCGGCATGACTATCGCGGCGACGATCACCGCGGACACGCGTGGGGTGATCACGGTGGTGCGCGCGACGATCACCACACTGGGAGCGGCAGCCGGCCGGAGACGGGCCGCGGCAGCCGTGCGGGCCGATTCGAAGGAAGTGACCGACGCGGCAACCGCGGCGGCGGTCGCGACGACGATCGCCGATGAGGCACGATGGACGTTCCGGAGCGATGCCCCTGAACGTCCCCGATGCCTGATTCCCTCCGTCCGACTTTCCTGCGCTTGACTCTCCTGCGCCTGGGCGTGCTTGTCCTGGCGCTCTCGGCCACTGGCTGCGCCAGCGTGCGCTACTACGGTCATGTGATGCGCGGCGAGGCGCAGATCCTGCACCGGCGCCAGCCGCTGCCACGGGTCATCGCCGACCCGGCCACTCCGCCCGTGCTGGCGCGTCGCCTGACACTGGCGATGCAGGCAAGGCAGTTCGCATCCACGCGGCTGGCCCTGCCGGACAACCGCAGCTACACCACCTACGTCGCGCTCGACCGCCCCTATGTAGCCTGGAATGTGTTCGCTGCGCCTCGCTACGCGGTGGATGCCGTGCCGCAGTGTTTTCCCTTCGCCGGCTGCGTGGCGTACCGCGGCTACTTTCGCCAGTCGCTGGCCGAGCAGCGTGCCGCCGTGCTGGGCGGGCAGGGGCTCGATGTGTGGGTGAGCCCGGTGCCGGCGTATTCCACCCTGGGCTGGTTCGCCGACCCGATTCTCAGCTCGATGATGCACTGGGACGACGACGAGCTGGCCGGCACGATCTTCCACGAACTGGCGCACCAGCGCGTCTACGCCAAGGGCGACACGGCCTTCAACGAGTCGTTCGCCAGCTTCGTCGAGCGCGAGGGCCTGCGGCAGTGGCGGCAGTCGCGCGGCCTGCCGCCGCTGGATGCTCGCGAGCAGGCGATGGACGAGGGCTTTACCCGGCAGGTGCTGGCCCTGCGCGAACGGTTGCGCTCGGACTACGCACGCGGCGGCGACGAGGCGGCGCTGGCGGCGCGAAAGCACGACGACATCGCCGCGTTTCGACGCGACTACGCGCGATGGCGCGACCGCGACTTTCCCGGCGACCACCGTTACGACGCCTGGGTCGCCGCGCCGATCAACAACGCCCGGCTGCTGCCGTTCGGGCTCTACGACCGCTGGACCGGGGCCTTTGCCGTGCTGTTCGGCCAGGCCCAGCGGAACTGGGCGCAGTTCTACCGGCGGGTGCGGGCGCTGGCCGATCTGCGCCCGCCCGCGCGCCAGGCGGCGCTGAAGGGCCTCGCCGCGAGCGCCGCGCCCGCGCCGTGACGGCTTCCGCTTGGGGGTGCCTGCCCGCGGCGACACCCCGGCCGCAAGAAGCTGCCGGCCTTACCCGGACGGCAGCTGAATATTTCTTCGGACGCCCTTGAACTTCCCCGGCGCGGTCCGCACTAAGTGTCCGTATCGCCGTGACGGCGACAGGAAGTGGTCCAGAACACCGGGCCACTGGGGGGTCGGCCCCTTCCTCCCCCGGATCGCCGACCTGACAAACCCCGGCATGCCCCTCCCCTGGCAGCCGGGGTTTTTTTATGCCCGTGGCGCCCATCACGCCGATAATGGCCAAGCATTCTCTACACGGACCCGTTGATGATCATCCGCTCGCTGCTCGACACCGACCTGTACAAGTTCTCCATGATGCAGGTGGTGCTGCATCAGTATCCGGGCGCCGAGGTGGAGTACCGCTTCAAGTGCCGCAACCCGGGCGTGGATCTGGTGCCGTACATCGACGAGATCCGCGCCGAGCTGGAGCAGCTTTGCACGCTGCGTTTCACCGCCGAGGAGCTGGAGTACCTGCGCAGCTGGCGCTACATCAAGAGCGACTTCGTCGACTTCCTCGGGCTATTCCAGCTCAACCCCAAGTACGTGAGCATCACACCGTCGGAGCACGCCAACGGCGAGATCGAGATCCGCATTCGCGGGCCGTGGCTGCACACGATCCTGTTCGAGGTGCCGCTGCTGGCGATCGTCAACGAGGTGTACTTCCGCAACACCCAGCCACAGCTGGATCTGTCGCCGGGGCGCGAGCGCCTGGCGGCCAAGATCGCCCTGCTGCACGACACGCCCGGCTACGCCGACTGCCGCATTGCCGACTACGGCACACGCCGCCGGTTTTCCCGCGCCTGGCACGAGGAGGTGGTCACCACCTTGCGCGACCGGCTGGGTCCGCAGCTGGCCGGCACCAGCAACGTGGCGCTGGCCAGGCAGCTGGGCCTTACCCCGCTGGGCACGCTGGCGCACGAGTACCTGCAGGCGCACCAAGCGCTGGGGCCGCGCCTGCGCGATTCGCAGGTGGCCGCGCTGGAAGCGTGGGCACGCGAATACCGCGGCGACCTGGGCATTGCGCTGTCAGACGTGTACGGCCTGAACGCCTTCCTGCGCGACTTCGACATGTACTTCTGCAAGCTGTTCGACGGCACGCGCCACGACTCGGGCGATCCGTTCGCCTGGGGCGAGCGCGTGCTGGCGCACTATCGTGCCAACCGCGTCGATCCGCGCAGCAAGGTCCTGGTGTTCAGTGACGGACTGGACATCCCGCAGGTGATGAAGCTCTACGCGCATTTCCAGGGGCGTTGCCAGCTCGCGTTCGGCGTGGGCACCAACCTCACCAACGACGTGGGCCCCAAGGCGCTGCAGATCGTGATCAAGATGGTCCGCTGCAACGGTCAGCCGGTGGCCAAGCTCAGCGACAGCCCCGGCAAGAACATGTGCGACGATCCGGCCTACGTGGCCTATCTGCGGCAGGTGTTCGAGATTCCGGCCGAGGCCGGCGGCTGAGTCCGTTCGGCCTCGGCGCGCGTATGGGACACCGACGAACGCTTGAGCGCCGGCCAGGCGAGCACCAGCAGCGAAACGAGGGTGGCGAGAGCGGAAATCAGCAGTGACATGGGCGCGCGGCGGTGGGGCAGGCGACCACCATAACCGGCACCCGATGGACGGCCATACGGCCATTTCTCATAACCATATGCCGGAGCGCCCCCTGGGCTGCCGGCCATGCCAGGGCTAGCACATGACCGACATCTACGACTTCACCGCCCGCGACATCGACGGCAACGAGCGCTCGCTGGGCGAGTTTCGCGGCAAGACCCTGCTGGTGGTCAACGTGGCCTCCAAGTGCGGATTCACGCCGCAGTACACCGGTCTGGAAAAGCTGTGGCGCGAGATGCGCGATCGCGGTGTGGTGGTGCTGGGGTTTCCCTGCGATCAGTTCGGCCACCAGGAGCCCGGCGACGAGGCGGAGATCCGCAACTTCTGCAGCACCCGTTACGAGGTGAGCTTCCCAATGTTCGCCAAGGTCGAGGTGAACGGCGCCGGCGCCCACCCGCTGTACCAATGGCTGAAGAGCGAAGGCAAGGGGATTCTCGGCAGCGAGGCGATCAAGTGGAACTTCACCAAGTTCCTGGTCGACGCCCAGGGCCAGGTGGTGAAGCGCTACGCGCCGACCGACACGCCCGAGAAGATCGGCCGCGAGATCGCCGCACAGCTCGGCTGATCCGGCGGATCAGGGCGCGTGGCGGTCGGCGGCGAGCCGCTCGGCAATGGCATCGAGCTCGCGGCTGGCCGGCGGATCGCCTGCTGCCGGCTCGTAGTTGTTGAGCAGGAGCGCGAAGGCCAGATGCTGGCCCGAGGCCGTGGTGACGTAGCCGGCGAGCGCGTGTACATACGTCATCGAGCCGGTCTTGGCCTGCACGTTGCCGGCGGCCGGCGTGCCGCGCATGCGGCCGATCAGCGAGCCGTCCACGCCGGCCAGCGGCAGCATGTCGCGCAGGCTCGCCGCGTAGGGCTGGGCGGCCAGGTACTGCAGCAGCCGCACCATCGCCGAGGCGGTCACCAGGTTCTGCCGTGACAGGCCGCTGCCTTCCTCCAGCCGCGCGTCGGCGGGCGCGATGCCGATGCGATCGAGCAATTCGCGCAGGGCGCGCAAACCCCAGGCCTCGGTGGTGATGAAGCCAAGCGGCGGGGCATCGGACTGCTCGGCCAGTGTCTTAGCCTGCACGCCGGCCATCAGCAGCAGGTTCTGCAGATAAAGATTCTGCGAGCGCTTCAGGCCACTGCGCAGGATCTCGCCCAGCGGCGGCGAGGCGATTTCGCCGACCAGGGTGGCGCCGGCGGTGACGGCGGTGTCGTCCTGCGGCCAGTGCAGCGTGCGGAGCTGGCCGTCGATGGTCACGCCATGACGGATGAGCGCGTCGCGCAGCTGGGCGGCCGCGACGCGGGCCGGATCATTCATCGCCAGGCGCAACCGCCGCGGCGCGCTGGCGGCCGGCAGGCTGCCGAAGGCGTAGAGCGTGTCGCTGCCCGGCGCCCGGTAAAGGTTGAGGTCGCCGGCGCTTTTCGCCGGCGCGGTGATCAGGCGGCTGTCGATGGCGGGAATGGTCAGAGGCGGATCGAGTGCCAGATCGACAGAGCGCCCGGCCTGCGCGGCCGGCGTGAGGGTGAGCCAGCCGCTGTTCTCGTCCACGCTCAGCGCCGCCGCCGGGGCGGCGAAGGCGCCCAGCAGATCGCCCACTTCCCAGCCCGAACCGATCGGCGGGCCGGCGAAATAGGTGTCGTCGGCGACGAGGTCGCCGTGTACGCGACGGACGCCGTGCGCGAGCAGCTGCGTGGCGAGCCGATCGGCCCAGTCGGTGCTGGCGGCAGTACCCAGCGTGGGATCGCCCATGCCGTAGAGCACCAGCGTGCCGTCCAGTCGGCCGTGACGAATCGGCCCTCGGGCCAGCAGACGCGTGGCAGTGCGCTGGTCAGCGCCCAGACGGTCGAGCGTCAGCGCCGCGGTGAAAAGCTTGGCGGTGGATGCGGGCTCCAGCAGCCGTTCGGCGTCATGCGCATACAGCGTGCGGCCGGTGTCCAGCGACACCACCTCGATGCCCCAACTGGCGTTGGCGAAACGCGGCGCGTGGATCAGCGCATCGATGCTCGCGGCGAGCGGAGTGGATGACGGGGCGCTCGGTGGCGCCGACGGTCTGGCGCGGGCTGCCGGTATTGCGGCAAGGGCGAAAACGAGCGCGGCGGCCCAGGGAGCGAGTCGGTGCATGGGCGCCAGTATGGCCCGCCGAAGCCCGCCGTGCAGGCCGGAAAAGGCCGATCTGGTAGGCTTGGTCCTTCGTGCCGGTTGCCGCCGGCGGTGTTGCACCTACTACACGAGACTCTTCATGCAGATTGCTGACCACACCGTTGTTTCCTTCCACTACACGCTGACCGACGACCAGGGCACTGTGATCGACAGCTCCGCCGGGCGCGAGCCGCTCACCTACATGCATGGCACCGGCCAGATCGTGCCGGGGCTGGAGAAGGTGATGGTTGGCCGTGTCGCGGGCGACCAGTTCAAGGTCGACGTGGCGCCGGCCGAGGGCTACGGCGAACGCCACGCCGAGCTGGAGCAGCAGGTGCCGCGTGAGGCGTTCCAGGGCGTGGATGACATCCAGCCCGGCATGCAGTTCCAGGGTCGCGGTCCGCAGGGCGTGATCAACGTCACCGTGACCAAGGTCGAGGATGGCGTGGTGCACATCGACGGCAACCACCCGCTCGCCGGTCAGACGCTGCACTTCGACGTGGAAGTGACCGACGTGCGCCAGGCCACCGAGGAAGAAACCGCGCACGGCCACGTGCACGGCCCGGGCGGCCACCACCACTGAGGTCGCCTGACGCCGCTGCGCGTCAAGCCCGCACATGAAAAACGCCGCCGTGAGGCGGCGTTTCTCGTGGAGGCGGCAGCTCAGTACCAGTCGAGCAGCGACACGCCTACGCCCAGGTAGGTGGCGTTGTGGTTGTAGTCGATCAGGCTCTCGCCGTAGCCCTTGAACAGCTCCATGTAACCGCGCAGGTTGCCGCCCACGGGGAAGCTCCAGGTGAACTGGCCGGCGCCGTGGCTCTGGCTGCCGCCGCGCATCGAATGGCGCAGCATCAGGCCGAATTCCTGGCCGTTCCACTCGTGCACGATCTGCACTTCGCCGCGGCCCATGTAGTCGCTGATGTCCGGATTGTCGTCGGTGCTGCGGCCTTCCGGAATGCGCCACCACGGACGGACCATCACGGTCCAGCCGTTGCGCTCGAAGCCGACGTCGGCAATCACCCGGTTCCAGCTGCGCGACAGTGGGTTGGAGCGGCCGTTCGATTGATGATCCACGCCGATGCCGAGCAACCGGCCCTGCCAGCCGAGCACGTCGTAGTGCGTGTCGAACACCAGCATCGCCTCGGGCTCGTAGTTCGTCTCGCGGAACGGACGGGACAGCTTCGAGTTGTAGACCTGCCAGCGCGAGGACTGGGTGTAGCCGATCCACAGGTCACCGCCGGTATCGCCGAAGACGTCCTGGATCGCCTTGGTCTTCAGGCTCAGCTGGAACTTCATTTCCGCGTTCTGCAACTGTTGTGCGGTAGGTACGGTGTTGTCCGGATTGGGGCTGGTGGGGCGCTCGTTCTGGTTGCTGGTGGCAAACACCGGCAGCACGTAAACCGGCTTGTAGCCGCGGATATTGAACGTGCCGAGCTTGGCCTCCGGCGACAACTCCCAGCGCGAGTCGAGCAGCGAGAGCGGCGCGGCCACCGCGTCGTTTCGGTCCGGCTCTTTGCCGGTATCGCGGGCGAACAACCTCACGTCTGCCGGGCTGGGGCGTTTCTGCGCCACCGGCAGGTTGACCCGGCCGGTGGCGCGGTCGTAGCAGGCCAGACGCTGGGCATCACTCTCGATGGCGGTGCAGCCGCGGATGTCCATCGGGTCGGGATTCTGGGCATGGGCCGGTAGCGCATGGGACGCGGCTGCCGCGGCCAGAGCCAGGGAAAGGGAGCGGAACGGTCGGAGCGTCTTCATGACGGAGGCCTGAGGCGGGGGGGCGGTGACGGAACGGTGACACGCAGAGGCCGGCCACACATCCGCGCGGCCGGCCTCAACGGGGGAAACGTTACTGCTGTTTGGACCAGCGCGCGTATTCGGCGGCGCTCACGCGGTGGTCGCGGTTGCTGTCGGCGTAGTCGAAATCATTGGCCAATGGCGGATAGGCGCTGGCCTGGTCCGCGCTGATGAACTTGCCGCCGCTGGCGAGCTGCTCGAACGGTGGCGGTGCGGATGCCGGCGTAGGTGTCGGCAGGGCGCTGCGTACGGTCACCTCGCCCTGCGGCGTCTGGAATGCCGCCTGGCTGCGTGCCGCGGTGTCCGACGGCATGGGCGCAGCAGGTGGCATTGGATCAGCGACCTGCGGTGAGGGAGTGGATTGCCGAGCCATGGCCTGGCCGGCAACCAGCAAGGCACCGGCTCCCAGCAGGGTGATCCAGGGTGTGCGCAGTTTCATGATCGTTACTCCATGCCAGAATCGTGGGGTGAGGGGTGCGCCGCGAAAGCCCCGCGACAGCGGCCCTGCAGTGCACCGGGGCAAGCTAGCAAAGAGAGTGTCAATGCCGGCTCAACCCGTTGCTTCCCGCCTCGCTGCGCCCGCTGGCGATCGTCCGCTCTCGCTGGCGCAGGCCCGTTGCCTGCAGCTGCATGCTCAAGGCCTGCTGCAACCGCCGCGCCGGCGTGCCCGCGCGGCGGACCTCGCGGCCGCCATCGCGCGCATGCGTCTGCTGCAGATCGACACCATCCACGTGGTGGCGCGCAGCCCTTACCTGGTGCTCCACGCGCGGCTGGGCGACTACCCGCCCGAATGGTTGGAACAGGCGCTGGCCAAGGGCGAGCTGGCTGAGTGCTGGGCGCACGAGGCCTGTTTCGTGCCGGCGACCGACTACCCGTTGCATGACGCCTGGCGTCACCAGCGCGGCCATCACTGGTCGTACCGCCATGCGGCGCGCGTGCACAAGGAACACCGCGCGGAAATGGACAACCTGCTCGCTCACATCGCCCGCGAGGGACCGGTGCGCGCAGCCGACTTCACCCGCGAAGACCGCGGCAGCGGCGGCTGGTGGGCTTGGAAGCCGGAGAAGCGCTGGCTGGAAGCCTGGTTCGCGCTGGGCGAACTGATGGTGGCGCGGCGCGAGCGCTTCCAGCGGGTGTACGACCTGGCGACGCGGGTGCGCGCCTCATGGCCGGTGCAGGCTCTGGGCGAGCCGCCCGGCGTCGACGCGCTGCGCGAACGGTTCATTCTCGACACGGTGCGCGCCCTGGGCATCACTCCGGTTCGCTGGATCGCCGACTACTACCGCCTCAAGCCCCAGGCCAGCGCCCGCGAGCTGGCTCCGCTGGTGGCGTCCGGTCAGTTGCTGGAAGTGGAGGTGCGCGGCTGGGAGGAGGCGGCTTACGTCCACGCCGATCACGCGGCGGCTCTGGCGCAGGCCCGCGCCGGTCGACTGCGCGCCACCCATACGGCGTTGCTGTCGCCGTTCGACCCTCTGGTCTGGGACCGGCAACGTGCGCTGGGCATGTTCGGTTTCGACTACGCGCTGGAGTGCTACACGCCCGCTCCCAAACGCCGCTACGGCTACTTCGTGCTGCCCATCCTGCATCGCGGTGCCCTGGTCGGGCGGCTGGATGCGAAGGCGCACCGCGCGCAGGGCATGTTCGAGGTGAAGGCGCTGTTCCTGGAAGAGGGCGTGGTGCCGGACGAGCGCCTGGTCGACGAACTGGCCAGGGCACTGCATGAACTGGCGCAATGGCACGGCACGCCCATCGTGCGCATCGTGCGGTCGCGACCGAGCGATTTCGCCGGCGCGCTCAGGGCCGCACTCAAGGCGGGTTGAGCTGTTGTCAGCGCGTACTGCTCGACGCGGCGGCCGGATCGGGCTCGCACGCCTTGCCGTGCAGCGCCTGGCGCAAGGTGCGGGCGAGCGAGTTGCAGCGCGCCCCGAGCTGCGGGCGGATCTCCGGTTGCAGCGAGTCGCGCAGCAGGCTCTGGCGCATCTGCCGGTAGTGGGATTCGATCTGGTCCGGCTTGTAGATCGCTGCCGCCCGGTGGCAGGCGCGGTAGCTGGCCAGATAGTCGTCGCAGGCCTGGATGCCGGTATACGCGGGCAGGGTCTCCTCACTTTCCTTGCGCGCCGTCTCCGCGGTGGGGGCAGGGGTGTCGGCCGGGGCGGCGGCCGGCGCGGGTCGGGAGTGCGCCGGGCGATGCGCTTTCGCGGCCGGTTCGTGGGCGCAGGCAGACAGCAGCAGGCAGGCGGCAAAGCCGGCGAGGGCAGGGCGGAGCGATGGCATGGGCGGGTTCCCCGGTGTGCATGAAGGCCACGACTAGACTCTGTGCCCGCTCAAGAAAACCTGAATGCCAGGCAGCGGCGGGGCTGCATGGGCCATTGTGCATGGCTCGATGCCGTCGCGGAGCTTTCCGACCTGTGGTTATAATTTTCCCGCTGTGTTTGCCGGGGTCACCAGAGTCTTGTGACCCGATGCCGCTGATGCCTATCTGCTTCATCGCTTCACCCCTAGGATTTCCGCGCATTCCAGTCCCCTCGGCGTCCTTCGTGGCTGCCGGGTTCGATACCAGAAAACCTACGGAGTGACTCCCATGTCTGATCGTCAGATCGGTACCGTCAAGTGGTTCAACGACGCCAAGGGCTTCGGCTTCATCAGCCGCGACAATGGCCCGGACGTCTTCGTGCATTTCCGCGCGATCACCGGCAACGGCTTCAAGAGCCTGCAGGAAGGCCAGCAGGTCAGCTTCAAGGTGGTGCAGGGCCAGAAGGGCCTGCAGGCCGAGGAAGTGACCCCGGCCTGATCGGCTCGTCGCCTTTCCAGACCGAAAAGCCGGGCAGCAATGCCCGGCTTTTTTCTTGTGCACACCTGCCATCGCGCTGGCGCCTTGCGCCCGGTGAAAATCCGCTATGCTTTTTTCACTGTGTCAGCTCTTCGCCCCTGCGGGCCGTGTCGGCATCTGTCCGGCCGAGCTCACGCGTTGCGCATGACCCAGTCGGCCGTCGCCCGGGCGGGTGGCATGCCGGTCACGTCGAGCGTAATCGGAGTGAGTCATGTCGGATCGAGAGATTGGCACCGTCAAATGGTTCAACGACGCCAAGGGGTTTGGCTTCATCAGCCGTGAAAGCGGCCCGGATGTGTTCGTGCATTTCCGTGCCATTTCGGGCTCGGGGTTCAAGAGCCTCAAGGAAGGGCAGAAGGTGAGCTTCAAGGTGGTGCAGGGCCAGAAGGGCCTGCAGGCCGAGGAAGTCACCCCGGCCTGAGCGGCCGCGCGCATGTTCTTTGACAAGAGGCCGGCGCGTGCCGGCCTCTTGCGCGTGTCCGATATCCGGGCTGCCACGTCCCTGCTGCACTGTTTCACCGCCGACCCGTGCGTCGGCGCTGGCTGGAAGCCCCATGGCTTTTTCTTCTGACGAGGCGCCGACGGCGCCGCAGATCGTGCCGGTCCGCACGGACGATGGCGCGCGTTTCGAATTGATCGTGACCCGCCCGTCGCAGCCCGCCGCTCGCCGGGCGCTGCTGTGGCTGCCGGCGATGGGTGTGCCGGCGCGGCACTACCTGCCTCTGGCGCAGGCGCTGGCCGCGCGCGGTGTGACGATGGCGATCCACGAGTGGCGCGGCATCGGCTCGAGCGACCGCCGCGCCGGCCGCCGGATGGATTGGGGCTACCGCGAACTGCTGCAGAGCGACGTCGCCGCCAGCACCGCGGCGCTGGCGGATCAGCTGCCGGGCTGCTCGTGGGCGATGGGTGGACACAGCCTCGGCGGCCAGCTGGCCTGCCTCTACGCTGCACTGCATCCGCAGCAGGTCGAGGGCCTGGTGCTGGTCGCCAGCGGCGCGCCGTACTGGCGCGCGTTTCCGCATCCGTGGTCGTTGCGCGTGGCATTTCACCTGGCGCCGCTGCTGGCCCGCCTGCGCGGACACCTGCCGGGTCGCCGCCTCGGCTTTGCCGGCAACGAGGCGCGCGGGGTGATCGCCGACTGGGCGCGCAGTGGTCGCAGCGGCCGTTACGCGGCGCAGGGCATCGCGCAGGATCTGGATGCGGCGCTGGCCACGCTGCACACGCCGGTGCTGGCGATCCGCCTGTGCGACGACTGGCTGGTGCCCGCCGCCTCCCTGGACTGGCTGCTCGGCAAGGTGCCGCACGCGACCGTGCAGCGACTGGAACTCACCACCGCGGCCCTGGAGGGTGCACGCGCCGACCACTTCGCCTGGATGAAGGCGCCCGCTGCCGTGGCCAACGCCATCGCCGACTGGGCGCGCTGAGGAAACAGCGCGTTCGCCGATCCCACCGCTGCGCGCCTTGAAGACTGTCGTGGTCGCCTGCAGCTAGCTCGTTTGTCCACGGAGGTCTGCCGATGTCCCTGTTCGATCCGCTGCCGCAGCGCTCTCTCACGCTGCGCAACCGCCTTGTGGTGTCGCCGATGTGCCAGTACTCGGCCAGCGATGGCATGCCGGACACCTGGCACCTGGTCCATCTGGGCAGCCGCGCCGTGGGTGGGGCGGCGCTGGTGATCAGCGAAGCGACCGCGGTATCGGCGCAGGGGCGCATCTCGCCCGGCGACACTGGCATCTGGAATCGCGCCCAGCAGGAGGCGTGGGCGCCGATCACCGCATTCATCAAGGCGCAGGGCGCCATCGCCGGCATCCAGCTTGCACATGCCGGCCGCAAGGCCAGTGCGCAGCGCCCGTGGGAGGGTGGCGGCGCGCTGTCCGCCGAGGCGGGTGCGTGGAGCACGGTGGCTCCCTCGCCGATCGCTTTCGACGCCGGCTGGCATGTGCCCGAGTCCCTCGACCAGGCCGGAATCGACCAAGTCGTCGCGGATTTCCGCGTCGCGGCCGAGCGTGCCTTGGCCGCCGGCTTCCAGCTCGCCGAAATACACGCAGCGCACGGCTACCTGCTGCACCAGTTCCTCTCGCCGCTCAGCAACCAGCGCACCGACGGCTATGGTGGCAGCCTCGAGAACCGCACGCGGCTGGTGCGTGAGGTGGTGAGTGCGGTGCGTGAAGTGTGGCCGGCGGAGCTGCCGGTGTGGCTGCGCATTTCCGCGACCGACTGGGTCGAGGGCGGCTGGGATGCGCAGCAGAGCGTCGCCTTGGCGCGCATGGTGAAGGAGCTTGGCGTGGACCTCATCGACGTATCGAGCGGCGGTCTGGTGCCGCACGTGAAGATCCCCGTCGGGCCGGGCTATCAGGTGCCGTTCGCCGCGCAGATCCGTCGCGAGGCGGACATCGCTACCGGCGCGGTCGGCATGATCGACGAACCTGCGCAGGCCGCCACGGTGATCGCCGAAGGCGCCGCCGACGTGGTGCTGCAGGCCCGCGAAAGCCTGCGCGACCCGTACTTTCCTCGCCGCGCGGCCAAGACGCTGGGCGCGAAGATCGCGGTACCGTTGCAGTACCAGCGATCGTGGTGACCGTTGACCGTCCTTCCCGGAGCTACGCCATGGACCATTCCCCCCTGCTGATCGACGGCCGCGTGCACGACCTCGGCGACGGCTTTCGCGTGCGCCGCCTGCTGCCGGTGCTGCAGGCGCGCCACGTCGGCCCGTTCGTGTTCTTCGACCACATGGGCCCGGCCACGATGCCCGCCGGCAAGGGCATGGATGTACGCCCGCATCCGCACATCGGCCTGGCCACGGTGACCTGGCTGTTCGATGGTGCGATCCGCCATCGCGACAGCCTGGGCAGCGCGGTGGACATCCGCCCCGGCGCGGTGAACTGGATGACCGCCGGACGCGGCATCGCTCACTCCGAGCGCACCCCGCCGGCCGAGCGCGCGGCCGGGCACAGCCTGCACGGCGTGCAGGTGTGGGTGGCTTTGCCGCAGGCCGACGAGGAGATCGCGCCGGAGTTCCATCACCACGAAGCCGGCGAGCTGCCCCGGATGGTGCGCGATGGCGCCGCGCTGACCCTGATCGCCGGCACTGCGTATGGCGAAGCCTCGCCGGTCAAGGTGTTCGCGCCGATGTTCTTCATCGAGGCGACGCTGGAGGCAGGGGCCACGCTGGAATGGCCCGACGAGCACCACGAACGCGGCGTGCACGTGATCGACGGCGAGGTGCAGTGGGACGAGCTGGCGGTGCCCGCCGGTCTGATGGCCGTGCAGGCCGGTAACGATGCCCCGCCGCTGCGCGCGCGCGAAGCGAGCCGGGTGATGCTGTTCGGCGGTGCGCCGCTCGATGGCGAGCGTCATCTGTGGTGGAACTTCGTCTCCACCCGGCGCGAGCGCATCGAGCAGGCCAAGGCCGACTGGCAGGAAGGCCGCTTCGATCGCGTGCCGGGCGACGATGAGGAGTTCATCCCGCTGCCGGTGAAGTAACGCCGTGCGTCATGCATTTACGCGCGGGCGCGCGTAGGCTGCGGCCAGATCCATCGGAGGTGCGCATGGCCGGCTTTTCCAGCTTCCGCGAGTTCTATCCGTTCTACCTGGGCGAGCACAGCAACCGCGTGTGCCGTCGCCTGCATTTTGCCGGCAGCCTGTGCGTACTGGCGGTTGTCATCGTGGCGATCGCCAGCGGTCGCCTGGCCTGGCTCTGGCTGGCGCCGGTGGCCGGCTACGGCTTCGCCTGGGTCGGCCATTTCGCCTTCGAGAAGAACCGCCCGGCCACGTTCCGCCACCCGCTGTACAGCCTGGCCGGCGACTGGGTGATGTTCTTCGACGTGCTGCGTGGCCGGGTGCGGCTGTAGATCTGCCGCCGCCTCGCAGGACAGGCGGCGCCGTTCCCCACCCGCCATTCCCGCGAACGCGGGAATCCATCTGGATCTCCGCAACATCACGTCGGACGATCGGCATTCGCCGTTGGAGAAGGCCGCTCGCGCTAGGAGTCGGCCGTCAAGACACAAAAAAGGGCAGCCCGTCCGGGGCTGCCCTTTTTTTGTGCGGCGGCGCCGGCTTACTTGCGCTGGTCGGCGCTGGCGTCGCGGGCCGCGCGGAACTCGGAGTCGCGGCTCCAGTTCGGCCACTCGTGGGAGTTCGCCAGCTTCGATCCCAACGTGTAGAGCATGCCCAGGTCATGCGCCATACCGGTGAAGCTCCAGTCGGCCTGCCACTCGTCGGACGGCTGATGGTAATGGTCCTTGGTGTAAGCCTTGTCGGCGGCCTCGCCCGCGGCTACGCCGCCGTCCACCCAGTCGTCGCCCGAGCCGAACGAGATCGCCGGCACGCCGCGCTTGGCGAAGGAGAAGTGATCGGAGCGGAAGAAGTAGCCCGCCTCCGGATGCGGATCGGGTGCGTAGCTCACGCCGTCCGCCTTGGCCACGGCGATCAGGTCATCGAGCAGGCCGAGCTTGGCGCTGCCGGAAATGGTGAAGTTGCGCGCCGGGCCGTGCGGGTCCATGGCATCCATGTTGATCACCGCCACCGTCTTGGCCTCGGGGTAGAGCGGATGGGTGGCGTAGTACTCCGAACCGAGCAGGCCTTTCTCCTCGGCGGTCACATTGAGGAACACCACCGAACGCTCCGGCTTCGGCCCGTGCGCGAAGGCCTTGCCCAGCGCGAGTAAAGCTGCGGTCCCGGTGGCGTTGTCCACCGCCCCGTTGTAGATGCGGTCGCCGCTGGCATCGGGCTCGCCCACGCCCAGGTGATCCCAGTGCGCGCTGTAGAACACCGTCTCGTCCGGACGCTGGCTGCCCTTGATCCTGCCCAGGATGTTCTGCGAGGTGATCACCGAAGCATCGACGTTGAACTTGGCCGAGAAGGTTTCCCCCTTCAGCGTCACCGGCTTGAAGTCGCGCGTCTGCGCCTGTTTCTTCAGCGCGTCGAAATCCAGTCCGGCGTGCTTGAACATCTGCACCGCCAGGTTGCGCTGAATCCAGCCCTCGACCTTGGAGTGCACCTCGGCCGGATGCTCGCGCACAATGTCGAACTGGGTGTTGGTGTTGGAGTTCTTCACCGTGGCCCAGCCGTACGAGGCCGGCGCGGTCTCGTGGATGATCAGCAGGCCGAGCGCGCCCTGGCGGGCGATCTCTTCGTACTTGTAGGTCCAGCGGCCGTAGTAGGTCATCGCCTTGCCGCCGAAGTCGCCCTGGCCAGTCTCGAAATCCGGATCGTTGATCAGCGCCACGGCGATCTTGCCGTGCAGGTCCACGCCCTTGAAGTCGTCCCAGTGCCGTTCGGGTGCCTTCACGCCGTAGCCGACGAACACCAGCGGCGCGTTGGCGATGTCCACACTCGTGGAGCCGTCCTGCGCAGCGCGCACGGCGATCTGCTCGCCCTGGGTCAGCGGCTCGCTCTTGCCGCCCACGGTCAGCGAAAAGCTGGGCGTGCCGGTGATCTCGAAGCGACCCAGCGGCACCGGCTGGGTCCAGCTGCGCTTGCCGTTCTTGAGCGCGCCGGCCGGCTGCAGTCCGGCGGCCTCCATCTGGCTGATCACGTAGGCGACGGTGCGCTTTTCGCCGACAGTGGCCGGGCCGCGGCCCTCGAAGGCATCGGAGGAGATCGTCTTGACCCGCTCGGAGAGGTAGTGCGGATCGAAGACGGGCGTCCGGGCGTCGCCGGCCGTGGCGCTGGCAGCAGCCAGGACGGTGAGGATGGAACAGGTAAGCAGTCGTTTCACGATGGGCCCCTGCGTTGGAAACCCCTCGATCCTAGCCGTATGCAGCGCACGGGCCCAAGGGCACGGAACTCACCGTGCCAGCGTATCGTCCTGCTCGCGCAGCCAGCGGCGATAGCTCACCACCCGTTCCAGCCCGAACCGGCCGGCCACATCGTCTACCAGCGCGTAGTGATACCAGTGCTCGCCGCGCAGCGTGGTGGCCGGGATCATGCGCACCGGCGGGGCGCCGGGCTCATCGCTGTAGAAGCCGTCGCGGCTGCCGAACCACGGCAACGCGGTGCCGTCGCGCAGCGCGGTGAGCACTTCCAGCGGCGCGCCCAGATCGCTGGCGATCTCGTAATGGGTGCGCAGGTCGTCGTCGGTCTGGATCAGCAAGAAGCGGCCGTCGCCGTCCGCATCGAGCAGCAGCAGGCCGGTGGGATTGACGTGCAAGTAGCACTCCACCGCAGGAAATTCCTGCAGCACGTCGCGCAACACCGGCACGAACACCGGGTCGCGCAGGAAGTGCACGTCGCCCAGCGCCATCGCCTCGGACACGAACTGCCCCGCACGCTCGAAGTAGCGCTGCTGAAGCGCCACGATGGCCTGCTGCAGCTTGTCCATCGCGCGTGGATCGTTCTTGCGGATGAAGCGGTCGATCAGGCCGGAGTTGAACGCCTCGATCGCCGTTTCGTCGTCGGCGCGGCCGGTGAGCAGCACCTTGCCAATGTACGGGTTGTCGAGCTGGCGGCAGAAATCCAGCCCGTCCATCTCGGGCATCGCTTGATCGACCACCACCACCGAGACCTCCCCAAAGCGCGCCGGGTCGTGCATGGTGCGGGCGATCGAGTCCACATCCAGCGCCATCAGCTCGCGGTTCGGCGAGGGATGCTCGCGCCAGCGGTAAAGCCAGCCGCCGCCAGGCACGGCGCGGCTGTCCAGGCGGCGCAGGTCGCTCAGCGCCTGGCGGGGGGAGCTGTAGCTGCGCAGTCGCTGCAGCGGGTCGAGCATCAGCGGCACCACGCCGAGATAGGTTTCGTGGTCGTCCACCATGACTGTAGTGGTGGGGAAGCGGAACGGCGCCAGGCCGTGGTCGAAGGTCAGCCTCATGCGCGCTCGTCCGTGCCGCGGGCGGGGAAGGAAATCAGGAATTCGGTGTACTCGCCCCAGCGCGAGCGGCAACTGATGGCGCCGTCCATGCGCTCGACCGCCTCGCGCGAGAACGCCAGGCCGATCCCTAGCCCGGCGACACCGCCGCGGTCCTCGCTGTAGGAATAGAAACGGTTGAAGATGCGCGGCAGTACATCCGGCGGAATGCCCGGTCCGGTGTCGCGTACGCGAATCAGGCCGCGGCTGGCGGTGTATTCGAGGCGGATATCGATTTCGCCCTTGCCCGCGCGGCCGGTGTGGAACAGCGCGTTGCGCAAGAGGTTGAAGATCACGTGGGTCAGCAACGGCTCGCTGCCGAGCACGATGAAGTCGTCCTCCCCATGCAGGTGAACGCGCTCCTGTTCGCCGCGCGAGGCGTAGGGATAGCGCAGCAACGCCTCGCGCAGCACAGCACGGGCGTGCAGGGGGCGGAACTGCTGTGGGTCGAGCGGGCGCGCGGCCATCAACAGCATGTCGATGACGGTGTGCGCGTGGCCGACCTCGTGCTCGATGGTGTCCATACCCCGTTCTAGCGCTTCGAGGTGCGCGGGGCGCAGCTCGGCCACCGGTAGGCCCGCCTCCTGCGCCAGCCGATGGCTCACCAGCAGGTCGGGCAGGTAGCGCCGAAACGCCTGGCCGGCGATGTGCAGCGCGCCCAGCGGCGTGCGCAGTTCGTGCGCGATGTTGTTCGACGCGCGGGTCAACGCCTGGATGCGGGTCTGGTCGGCGTGTTTCTGCGACAGGCTGGCCAGCGGGCCCAGGGCGACCGCCATGGCCAGCAGCGGCAGGTACAGCAGCACGCGGTCGCCGGGCATCGGCAGATGCGGGCCAAGCATCCAGGCCAGCCACGCCAGCGTGCTGCCCATCGCGAAAATGGCGAGGAAGCCGGCTACGTCGAACATCATCATGGTGAGGTAGATCGACGCGAGGTGCGTCAGCAGCCAGGCCGTGCTGCCGCCGTTGCGCAAGAGCATGTAGCCGGCGAAGAACGGCAGCACGAAGGTCACCGCGGCATGCCAGTAGGCCGGCAGCAGAGTGCGCAGGTGCCGCGGCCACCAGCGTTGCATGGACAGCGGCAGCAGTACCAGGCAGCCGGCGACCCTCAGCGACAGACTCTCATACGGCTGCGGAAGCGCGTACTTCCAGATCGGGTAGTACGCCAGCATGCACAGCGAGCCGATCAGGCTGATCGCCACCAGCGTGGGCTGCGATGGACGAGCGTGCTCGAACAGCGCGTCGTCCAGTTGCAGCAGGCGCAGCCGCAGGCGTGACCAGAACGGGAGCGTGGCGGATGGGGAGGTCGACACGCGAGGCCTCGTCGCGACGGTCTCAGCGGAACCGCTTGTGGCAGCTGTCGCAGGCGTCGTCCACGGGCTGCAATGCGGTGGCGAGCGCGGCGCAGCTCGTCGGGGCCGCGGTCACGGCACTGCCCACGGCGCCCTGCAGCTTGTCCGAAGCCTCCAGGAACGGCTTTTCCACACCTTTGAAAGCGGCCGGAATATCCAGCGCGGTGGACTGCAGGCGCGCGAGGTGGGTACCGATCGCGGCGGCGTCGCACTGGTTGGCCTTCACCGCATGGTGCAGCACGCTCGAGTGGTAGGCCATCACGGTCATCACCGCCTTAGGCAGCGGCGTGCGCTGATGCAGTGCGCTGAAGGTGAAAACGCTGCCGAGGATGCCGATGACCAGTCCCAGCACGATGAGCAGGGCAGAGCGCATGGGTTTGAATTCCTGTCGAAAAAGATGCCGGCCAGCATAGCCGAGCGCGGCGCGCTTTCCATCTGCCAGGCGTCGTGCGGACACACCGTCTTACAATGTGCCGCCTTGTCCGCAGGAGTTGTCCGCATGTGGTTCCCGTCAGCTTCCCCATCGACCGCCGGGGGGCGGCCATGAGCCGCGCTGGCGAAGAGGCGCTACGCGAACGGTTTGCGGGAGTCGAGCGTCTGTACGGCGTGGGCAGCCTCGCGCGGCTGGCCGAGAAGCATGTCTGTGTGATCGGCATCGGCGGGGTGGGCTCATGGGCCGCCGAAGCGCTGGCGCGCAGCGGCATCGGCCGGCTCACCCTGATCGATGCGGACGAAGTGTGCGTCTCCAATACCAATCGGCAGATGCATGCGCTCGATGGCGAGTACGGCAAGCCCAAGGTGGGCGTGATGGCTACGCGCCTGCACGCGATCAACCCGCAGTTGCGGCTGGAGGCGATCGAACGCTTCCTCACGCCGTCCACGCTGGACGAGCTGCTCGACCGCGGCTACGACGTGGTGCTGGACGCCTGCGACGCGTTCCGAGTGAAGCTCGAAGCCATCGCCTGGTGCCGCCGCCGAAAACTGCCGATGGTGACGGTGGGCTCGGCCGGCGGGCGCACCGATCCCACCCAGATCCGCGTGCGCGACCTGTCGCGCACCGAGCACGATGCGATGTTCAGCCTGATCCGCAAGAAGCTCCGGCAGGATTTCAATTTCCCACGCAGCCCGGCGCGCTACTTCGGTGTTTCGGCGGTCTACTCGTTGCAGAACGTGCAGTACCCACAGCCGGACGGCACCGTCTGCGGCACCCGTCCGCCCGGCGGGGATGCCTTGAACCTGGCCTGCGGCGGGGGCCTGGGCGCCGCCACCCACGTTACTGGCGCCTTCGCCTTCGCGGCGGTGGGCAAGGTGATGGAGAAACTGCTGGGGCCCTGACTCCCTCTCCCCCACGGCTCTGCCGTGGGGGAGAGGGTTGGGGTGAGGGGGGCTTTGCTCGGTTGGAATGCTTGCCTGAAAGAGCGCCCCCTCACCCAACCCTCTTCCCCGAGCGTTGCTCCGGGGAGAGGGCTAAAGCGGTGCCGCGGCTTGATCGCAGAATGGCCTACGCGGCGGTGGCCAGTGTGATGGAGCAGTTGCTCCTACACATGAGGGTCACCAGCCCATGTAGTGCCCGCCGTTGATGGCGAGGTTGGCGCCGGTGATCCAGCTGGCCATGTCGCCGGTGAAGAAGGCCACGGCGTGGGCGATTTCTTCCGGCTTGCCCAGGCGGCCCACCGGGATCTGCGCCACGATCTTCTCGCGCACCTCTTCCGGCACGGCCATCACCATGTCGGTGCCCACGTAGCCGGGCGAGACGGTGTTGACGGTGATGCCGAACTTCGCGTTTTCCTGCGCCAGGGAGATGGTGAAGCCGTGCATGCCAGCTTTGGCGGCGGCGTAGTTGGCCTGGCCGTATTGGCCCTTCTGGCCGTTGATCGAGCTGATCTGCACGATGCGACCCCACTTGCGCGCGCGCATGCCCTCGATCACCGGGCGGGTGACGTTGAAGCAGGCGTTCAAGTTGGTGTTGATCACGTCCGACCACTGCTGGTAGTTCATCTTGTGGAACGTGGTGTCGCGGGTGATGCCGGCGTTGTTCACCAGGATCTCCACCGCGCCACAGCGCTCCTCGACGGCCTTGATCATCGTCTCGCACGAGACCGAGTCGGATACGTCACCGGGCACCATGCACACCTCGATGCCCTCGGCCGCCATGGCCTTGCGCCACTGATCGGCCTTTGCCTCGTCGCGGTAGTTCGAGGCCACCCGGTGACCCTGGCTGGCCAGGTAGCGAATGATGGCGGTGCCGATACCGCCGGTGCCGCCGGTGACGAGCGCGGTGCGTTGGGTCATGTCCTCGATCTCCTTGGAGGGTGTGGCGTGGGCTGCGTGGCCAGGGCAAGGCGCAGTCAAAAAGGGAAGTCGGCCGCCGCGGCGGCCACCCGGCCTTTATAGCGGTTTAGACGTCCCATGCATTACTGCGTTGCCGCAAAAGTGTGGGATTGAAGCTCATCGATGTTGCAGCCAGCAGTTCGGCTGCGGTGACGGCGGGCGCTTCTTGCGGCAGGCCGAGGAACGCCAACGCCTGGCGCAGCGCGGGCAGTGGGTTGCCCGGGTCGATCGCGGTGGCCTGGCTGGATTTGGACAGCTTGCGGCCCTCGGCGTCGAGCGCCAGCGGCAGGTGCAGGTAGTGCGGCGTCGGCAGGCCCAGGCAGCGCTGCAGGTAGATCTGCCGGGGCGTGGAATCGAGCAGGTCGGCGCCGCGCACCACTTCGGTAATGCCCTGATACGCGTCGTCCACCACGCAGGCCAGCTGGTAGGAATACAGGCCGTCGACGCGGCGGATCACGAAATCGCCGACCGCCTCGCGCAGGTTCTGCCGCTGCGGGCCCTGCAATGCGTCGTCGAAGGCGATCTCGATGTCCGGCACGCGCAGCCGCCAGGCCGGTACGCGTTGCGGATCGGCTGGCGAGACGCATGCCCCGTCGCGATGCAGGCCGCCCGTCGCGGCCAGGTCGCTGCGACTGCACCCGCAGGCGAACAGGTGGCCGTCCTCCCGAAGCTGCTCGAAGGCCGCGTCATAGATGGCCCGGCGTTGCGACTGGAACAGCACCGGCTCATCGGCCACCAGCCCGAAGGCGGGCAGGGTGGTGAGGATGTCTGCCGCCGCGCCGGCGACCTCGCGCGGCGGGTCGATGTCCTCCATCCGCACCAGCCAGCGGCCGCCGGCGTGGCGGGCACACAGCCAGCTGCCCACGGCAGCCATCAGCGATCCGAAATGGAGCGATCCGGTGGGCGAGGGGGCGAAGCGGCCGCGGTAGGTCATCGCGGCATTCTAAGCGGCGCGCGGCGTGTGCCGGCAAGCCGCCCAGCCCTTGAAACCGCCCGCCTGCGCCCCGAATAGCGGGAGACGGCGCGAGCCGTGTTTCGTCCCTTTTCATGACTGCCAGAGAGCCAGCCATGCGTCGCATCGTCCTGTTCCTCGCCACCAATATCGCCGTCCTGCTGTTGCTGAGCATCGTTTGCCGCGTGCTGGGCATCGACCAGTGGGCGGCCGCCCGCGGGTACGGTGGGATGGGTGGCTTGCTGGTGTTCGCTGCCGTGTTCGGCATGGGTGGCGCCTTCATCTCGCTGCTGATGTCCAAGTGGATGGCCAAGATGTCCACCGGTGCGCGGGTGATCGAGCAGCCGGCGAACGAGGCCGAGCGCTGGCTGCTCGACACCGTGCGCCGCCATGCGCAGAACGCCGGTATCGGCATGCCCGAGGTGGCGATCTACGACGCACCTGAAATGAACGCCTTCGCCACCGGCGCCAGCAAGAACAGCGCGCTGGTGGCGGTGAGCTCCGGCCTGCTGCAGCAGATGGACCGCGAGCAGGTCAGCGCCGTGCTCGGCCACGAGATCGGCCACGTCGCCAACGGCGACATGGTCACGTTGACCCTGATCCAGGGCGTGCTCAACACGCTGGTGATCGTCGCCTCGCGCATCGTGGGCCGCGTCGTGGACAGCTGGCTTTCCGGTGGCCGCGACAGCCGCGACAGCGGCACCGGCATCGGCTATTTCGTCTCGGTGATGGTGCTGCAGGTGGTGTTCGGCCTGTTCGCCTCGATGATCGTGGCGGCCTTCTCGCGCTGGCGCGAGTTCCGCGCCGATGCCGCGGGCGCCCGCTTCGCCGGCCGCGGCGCGATGATCTCCGCGCTGGAGCGCCTCAAGGGCAACCACGGCGAGAACACCCTGCCCAAGACCATCGCCGCGTTCGGCATTTCCAGCCCGCTTGGCGCCGGCTTTGCCCGCCTGTTCATGAGCCACCCGCCGCTGGATGAGCGCATCGCGGCGCTGCAGTCGTCCGGTTGAGCCCCACCGGTGCGCTCGGCTGACCGTACCTAAAATTCAATGGGCCGCCATTCACGCGAAAGCGGGAACCCCCTTTGCTCTCTGGGCAAGGATGGATGACCAGACGTTCGTCTGCTGAAAGCCCCGCTTTCGCGGGGATGACGGCAAAGAAATTTCAGACCCTACGCAAGACCCGAAGGAACCATCACGCATGAATGCACCCGCCGAAACCCGCAAGTTCGAAGCCGAAGTCGCCCAGGTCCTGCACCTGGTCACGCACTCGCTCTACTCGCACAAGGAAATCTTCCTGCGCGAGCTGATCTCCAATGCGTCCGATGCCTGCGACAAGCTGCGTTTCGAGTCCATTGCCAATCCCGCGCTGTCCGCCGGCGACAGCGAGCTGCATATCGACGTGGGCTGGGATGAGACCGCGCGCACCATCACCGTGCGCGACAACGGCATAGGCATGAGCCGTGACGAAGTGGTGGCCAACATCGGCACCATCGCCAGCTCCGGTACCCGGCGCTTCCTGGAAGCGATGAGCGGCGAGCAGAAGGCCGACGCGCGCCTGATCGGCCAGTTCGGCGTGGGTTTCTATTCCGCCTTCGTCGTGGCCGACAAGGTCACCGTGGTCACCCGCCGTGCCGACGCGCCCGAAGCCGAAGGCGTGAAGTGGGAGAGCGATGGCAAGGGCGAGTATTCGCTGGAGGCGGTCGACGCGCCGCAGCGTGGCACCGCGGTGACCTTGCACCTGAAGGCCGACGAGGACGAGTTCCTCAAGGGTTGGCAGCTCAAGTCGCTGATCCGCAAGTACTCCGACCACGTGGCCTTCCCCATTCGCACCCCGGTGGAGAAGGACGGCAAGCCGACCGGCGAGTTCGAGAGCACCAACGCCGCCTCGGCGCTGTGGACCAAGCCCAAGAGCGAGATCTCCGACGACGATTACCAGAGCTTCTACAAGTCGCTCGGCCACGACTTCAACGACGCGCTGGCGTGGACGCACAACCGCGTGGAAGGCAGCCAGAGCTTCACCACCTTGCTGTACCTGCCCGAGCAGCCGCCGTTCGACCTGATGATGGGCGGGCGCGACGAGCGCAAGGGCCTCAGGCTCTACATCAAGCGCGTTTTCATCATGGATGCGGCCGAGGAACTGCTGCCGAACTACCTGCGTTTCGTGCGCGGCGTAGTGGATGCCGACGACCTGCCGCTCAACGTCAGCCGCGAAATCCTGCAGCAGAACCGTCAGCTCGACCGCATCAAGGGCGCCTGCGTGAAGCGCGTGCTCGACCTCATCGAGAAGCTGGCCCGCGACGAGCCGGAGAAGTTCGCCACCTTCTACAAGGCCTTCGGCAACACGCTCAAGGAAGGCATCAGCGAGGACGCCAACAACCGCGAGCGCATCGCCAAGCTGCTGCGCTTCGCCAGTACCAAGGGCGAGGGCACCGCGCAAAACGTCTCGCTGGACGACTACATCGGCCGCATGGCCGTGGGCCAGGACGCCATCTGGTACATCACCGCCGACAGCTACGCCGCCGCCGCCGGCAGCCCGCAGCTGGAAGCGTTCAAGGCCAAGGGCATCGAAGTGCTGCTGATGTCCGACCGCATCGACGAGTGGATGATCGGGTCTTTAAGCGAGTACGAGGGCAAGAAGCTCAAGAGCGTGGCCAAAGGCGACGTACCGCTGGACGAGGCCGACAAGCAGAAGCAGGAGGAGGCCACCAAGGCCGCCGAGCCGCTGCTGAAGAAGCTCAAGGAGCTGCTCGGCGATCGCGTGGGCGAGGTCAAGGTGTCCGCTCGCCTCACCGATTCCCCCTCGTGCCTCGCGCTGAGCGACTACGAAATGGCTCCGCATCTGGCCCGCTTGCTGCGTGAAGCTGGCCAGGCCATGCCCGACTCCAAGCCCACGCTGGAGATCAACCCGGCACACGCCCTGCTCAAGCGGGTCGAGGCCGAGACGGACGAGACCAAGGCGCGCGACCTGGCCACGCTGCTGCTGGAGCAGGCGGAAATCGCCGCCGGCGCGCAGCTGCCCGATCCGGCCGCGTTCGTGCAGCGCATGAACCGCGTGCTGCTCGGCTGATCGCTCGCCGCTCGCACCGCAAAACGAAGAGCCCGCCAGCTGGCGGGCTCTTCGTTTCCACGGGCCGAGGCGACGCACTGACCTTCCGTGTCCCGCCCGGTACCACCACGCTCAACCGCCTGCTCACCAAGGAGACACCGCATGAAGCTCTACTACCTTTCCGGCGCCTGCTCGCTGTCGCCGCACATCGTGGCCAACGAGGCCGGTATCGCCATCATGCTGGACAAGGTGGATCGCGCCACCAAGGTCACTGCCTCAGGCGAGGACTATATGGAGGTGAACCCCAAGGGCTATGTGCCGGCGTTGCGCCTGGATGACGGCGAAGTGCTCACCGAAGGCGCGGTGATCGTGCAGTACCTGGCCGATCTCAAGCCCGAGAGTGGGCTGGCGCCACCCCACGGCACGCTGGCGCGCTACCGCTTGCAGGAGATCCTCACCTACATCAATTCCGAGCTGCACAAGAGCTACAGCCCGCTGTTCAATCCGGCGACGCCGGACGAGACCCGGGCCGAGCGGAGCGCTTACCTGACGCGCCGCTACGCCTATATCGAAGCCATCCTTGGCAAGCAGTCGTACCTGTTGGGCGAACACTTCACCGTCGCCGATGCCTACCTGTTCACCGTGACCCAGTGGGCTGCGCGGGTTGGCCTCGACCTGGGTTCGTTCCCGGCCCTGGCCCAGTACCAGCGCCGCATTGCGGAGCGGCCGGCGGTGCAGGACGCGATGCGCGCCGAGGGGCTGCTCAAGTAGGACCGCCGCGCGGCGAACATGCTGGAGGGTGTCCAGCACGGAACGCGAACGGGAAGATCCCGCGGCTTCGCGTACGTCAGGTGCCGAGCACGTCGCGAACGGTCTTACGCGTGCGCCGGCCCACGGATAGCTCCGCGCCGTTGCGCATGGTCAGCAGCAACTGGCCGCCGGTGCCGGTGGTGATGCGAAGCACCGCGTCGATGTTCACCAGGGTGGAGCGGTGCACCCGCAGAAAGCCCGCGCCCAGTGTTCGTTCGAGATGCGAGAGGCTGTCCCGCATCAGGTAACTCCGCTCGGCGGTATGCGCCTGCACGTAGTCACCGTCGGCGGCGAACCATTCGATCTGCGCCAGCGCCAGGCGAAGCCGGCCACTGCCGAGATCCACCCAGACCTGTTCGGGCGCGACCGCTTGCCCGCGCCGGCCTGCGGCCTGCAGGGCGCGTTCGAGCGCATCGATGCGCTGGGCGTTGTCGAGCATGCGCCGTTGGGCACCCACGCGCTCGATAGCCTGCGCCAGGCGCTGCGGGTCGACGGGCTTGAGCAGGTAGTCGGTGGCGCCGACCTCGAACGCCTGCGCGGCGTAATGGGCATAGGCGGTCACGAAGATCACTGCGGGGCTGACCGGGGGCGAGATGCGCGTGACTAGATCGAGCCCGGCGAGCACCGGCATCTCGATGTCCAGCAGCACGAGGTCCGCGCCGTGCTGGGCCAGCCATTCCAACGCCTGCATTCCGTCGCCCGCCGTGCCGGCGACTTCCACCGTCGGTAGCTCCTGCAGCATGTGCTCCATGGCGCGGCGCGCGGGGGCCTCGTCGTCGACGATCAGCGCGCGCAGTCGGCTGCTCACGGTTGCGCGCCTAGGTAGATGCTCGCCACGAAGCCGCCATCGGGGCTTCCGCGGGCTACCAGTCGCCCCGCGGCGCCGTGCAGCAGGGCGAGCCGTTGCGCCACGTTGCGAAGCCCTATGCCGGACGCGGGCGCGCCGGCTTCGAGGCTGCCGCGGCCGTCGTCCTCCACGCTCAGCATCCAGCCCTCGTCGGTCGGGGCGGCGCTCAGGCGGATGGTCATGCGGTGCCGCGTGTCGGCCAGGCCGTGCTTGATGCAGTTTTCCACCAGCGGCTGCAAGATCAGGTGCGGCAGCTGCCGATCGAGCAACTGCGGGGGAATGGCCTCTTGCAGCTGCAGGCGATCGCCGAATCGCTCCAGTTCGATCGCCAGGTAGTGGTGCAGCGATTCCAGCTCGGTCGCCAGCGACACCTGCTGCGGCCGGTCGTGTTCGATTGCGCTTCGCAGGAACGCCGACAACGCGAGCAGGCTGCGTTGCGCGCGGGCGTTCTCCCGGTCGAGCACGAGTGCGTAGACGGTGTTCAGCGCGTTGAACAGGAAGTGCGGATTGATCTGCAGCAGCAGCAGCCGATGTTGCGCGTCGATGGCCGCGGCGCTGGTTTGCGCCAGTCGAAGCTCGCGGTCGCGGCGCTGGGCATCGGCGGCGAGCGCGAAGTAGAGCAGCGTCCAGGCGGTGAACACCCACAGCACCAGCATCGCCACATCCGGAATGTGCACCCAGCGCGCCGGGCCCCAGTGCGGTGCGATGACGTAGAGCAGCAGCTCGTTGGCCAGCGCGTACACGATGCTGGCCGCGATCACGCCGACGGCGGCGGCCAGGCCGACGTGCCAGGCGCCGCGGCCGCTCGCGCGCACCAGCCACCGGCCCAGCGCGAGGCAGAGCAGCGCGCCGAGCACGCACAGCGGCAGCCGACGCAGCGCCCGCTCCATCGCGAAGGGCACCGGCTCGACCAGCGCGTCGGCGGTCCAGGCGACGAAGGCCATGGTCCACAGCGCGAGCGTGGCGAGCAGCAGGGTGTGCGGTCGGTGCGGCGTCATGGAATGAGATTGCGGCACGGCCTGGGCGAGGGCAAGGCCGCTCACCGAGCCGCGGCTACCGCTCGGCGAAAAGTCTTTGACTGGCGCCGCGCCGCTTTGCGATTGCTGAGGCTCCCCTTGTGCTGGACACCTCATGCGAATGCGCTGGTTCATTGGACTACTGCTCTTCACCCTGGCGATGTCGTTGCACGCGACCGCCGTTGCCACCTCGATCACGGCCACGCGCACGACGCGGCCGATTCACCTTGACGGACGTCTGGATGAGCCGGTGTGGACCTCGGCGCAGGTCATCGACCGCTTCTACGAGACCTATCCTGGCTCGCTGGTGCCCGCACCCGAGCGCACCGAGGTGCGCCTGGCGTACGACGACGATTTTCTTTACGTGGGGTTTCGCCTATGGCTGAAACATCCCAGAGAGCTGCGAACGCCGTTCGTGCGACGCGACAAGGTCAATTCCACCCACGACTACGTGCAGATCTATCTCGATCCGCAGGGTTCGCGACGCGGTTCGTACCTGTTCCGCGTCAACGCGCGCGGCGCACGCACCGACGGCTACCAGAACGAGGCGCAGGAGACCGAGACGCTCGATCCTGACTACGACTGGGAGGTCGCCTCGCACATCGACGCGCGCGGCTGGAGCGCAGAGATGCGGATTCCCTTGTCGACCCTGCGCATCTCGCGCAGCGGCCTGCAGCGGTGGGCGGTGGTGGTGACGCGCGGCGTGCCGCGCGATCAGAACACGCAGATGGCCAGCGCCCCGTTTCCGCACGACTCGAATTGCTTTCTCTGCTATGCCGGCACGGTGGTGTTTCCCGACCTGAAGGCCAAGTCCGAACACCTGATCGTGACGCCCAGCGGCACGATCACCCGTCGTCGCGATCGCGGCAGCTTTGGCCACGCCGACGACGTCCGCCTGCAACCCAGCCTCGACGCCAAATGGCTGCCGCGTGACGGTGCGGCGCTCGACCTCACCGTACGGCCTGACTTCTCCCAGGTGGAAGCGGACTCCGCGCAGCTCACCGCGAACCAGCGCTTTGCCCTGGACCTGCCGGAGAAGCGGCCGTTCTTTCGCGAAGGGGCCGACCTGGTGAAGACGGCGATTCCGGCCGTCTATACGCGCAGCATCGCCGCACCCGACTACGGCCTGCGCTACACCCAGCGCTCGGCCGGGCTGGAATACACCGCCTTCGGTGCCCGCGATGGCGGGCGGCCGGCGATCATCGAGCCGGGCTTTCTCGGCTCCACGCTGGTGCTGCCGGATTTCGATTCCGACGATGCCTTCGCGCGCCTGCGCAGCACGCTCGCACACGGCGATGTCGGCGGCCTGGTGGCAGCCAAGCGCAACGACGACGGCAGCCGCAACCTGGTCGGCGGCAGCGACGCCACCTGGTCCAGCGATACCGATCGTGTGACCGGGCAATGGCTGGCCTCGCACACGCGCAACCCGGATCGGCCGGACCTTGCCCCAAGCTGGCATGGTCAGACGGTGCAGGGTTCGGCGGCCCTGCTGCAGTGGGATCACAGCACCGACCAGGTCTGGTCGCTGCGCTACGAGCGGTACTCCCCGGGTTTTCGGAGCTGGCTGGGCTATGTGCCGCGCGTGGGCTACCAGTCGCTGCACGGTGAGTACTACCGCCCGTTCTATTCGACGGAAAAATGGCTCAACACCATTGAGCCGTACGTGTCGGTGGACCGCCTGCGTGGGCTGGGCTCGAACCGCGGCAGCGAATCGGACGCCGCACCCGGCCTGGTGCTGGCCGGGTACAAGGGCTTCGCCGCCGATATCTCCTGGCACCCGCACGCCATGGTGCTCGACGCGCAGGGCCACGCGCGACGCACCCGCTACCTTGCCTGGCAATTCAGTGCGAGCCCGGGGCGATGGGTGCCCCTGGTGGCCTTCACCGGCCAACGCGGGGATGTCGTCGACTACGCCAGCGGCGACGTGGTGCCCTCGACCACGCTCGGATGGCGCGTGCTGACACGCCCGCTGGATCGGCTGGAGCTGGAAGTGCAGTACGACCGCAACGTCCTGCACGGCGAGGCCGGCGAACCGCAACGGCTGATCGAAACGGCCACGCAGTTCATCGGCACCTGGCACTTCAACGCACGCTTCTTTGCGCTGCTCACTTGGCAGCGTTATGCGAGCGCGCGCGACGTTCCCGAGGTAAACCACTACCGCAGCCGCACCGCCAGCCTGCAGTTCAACTGGGACGTGTCGAGAAACTGCCAGCTGTATTGGGGCGTGCGCTCCGGCAACGAGCAGCCCGCAGCACCGGCGATCGGTGGCGATGGCCGGGAGATCTATCTGAAGGCGTCCTACACGTTTCGGGGGTGAGCCGGCGGCGGATGCCTCGCGGCAGGGCCGTCAGTTGGCGGCTAATTGCTGATGCTTGCGCAGGCCTCAGGGCACTTCCTTGGTCGTCTTTTCGAGGATCTTCATCGCCTCGGCGTTGCGCCGCTTCCAATCGCGCAGCTCGGCGTCGGTTTGCAGGGTTTGGCTGTAATCGTGCACCGGGGCTGCTTGCACGCGTGCTGCGGGTGGCAAATAGCGCGGTGGTGCGGCAGGTGTGGGAGCGGCGGCTTGTGCCGGATATGGGTTGGCAGGTGGCGGTGCGGGGCGCGTGGCGCGGTTTAGCACAGCAATCACAAGCAGGCCCAGAGCCATGGTGCCGATCAGTGCCTTGGGCGTATCGATGAAGCGCGGCCGCTGCATCTTCGGGCGTTGTACCGAACGCACGGTGGCGACGAGCGCGTTGCCGTCGACCAGCTCTATGGGTTTGCCCTGGGCAAAGCGTCGGGCGTCGGCGGTGTAATCGGCGAGCGCGACGATCTTCACCGCGTCGGCGCGGTGATGGGTCAGCAGTCCGTACATCTCGCGCACCACGTTGACGCTGATTTGCCGCGTACGCCATTGCTTGCATTGCACCAGCGTGGTTTTGCCGTTCTTGCGAAGGATCAGGTCAATGCCACCATCGGCACCGCCCAGGCCGTTTTCGGCGATGACGTAACCTTGTCGGCGGAACGCCTCGCCGGCGAGCATTTCGAACTCTTTCCAGTCCATGCGACGCAGGCTGTCGGTGCCGGTTTGGGTGTCCAGTAGCACGCGTCGCTTGGCTTGGCCGAAGAACGACGCAGTGGCAGCGATCCAGTATCCGCCGAGCAGCATCCAGCCGATCGGTGCGTAGATGCCTTTCGCGCTTGCATCGCCGAGGCCGGACAAATACGGATTGTGCGATGTCGTGAAATACCAGCCGATGCCGTAGCGGACGGCAAGATAGGCGATGAAGCCGAGCGCTATGCCGACCGGCCATGGCATCGACGCTACGAACGCGATGCCGCTTTGATTTCTCTTCGCCATTGACTCCCCCTGAGTGCTCCTTGGCCCTCACCACTATACGGCGAGCCATCGCATCGGCCGCGGCTTTTGCTTCGCCGCTAATGAAAATCCCGCGACCCTGCCTGCAGTTTGCCGAGCAGGTCGCTGAGGTCGGTGAGGCGGTGGGCGACGAGGTGGCGTACGCCGTCGACGTGTTGCCACTGGCCATCGACCATCAGCAGGCGGGAGCTGATCAGGGGGCGGCGTTGCTGGGTGGCGATGTGCTGCCAGACGATCACGTTGATCGGGCCGTGCTCGTCTTCCAGGGTGACGAAAATGACGCCGCTGGCGGTGCCCGGCTGCTGGCGGGTGATCACCAAACCGGCGGCCCGCACGGGGCTGCCGTGCGGGGCGTGCAGCAGTTCGCGTGAATCGCGGCAGCGCCGCGCGCGCAGTCGGGCGCGCAGCTGGCGCAGTGGGTGCGGACCGAGGCTGAGACCGGTGGCGGCATAGTCGGCGGCGGTGTCCTGGGCGACGCTGGGCAAGGGAAGCGCAGCGGTGGCTTCCATGCTGGCCTGGCCTTCGAACAGCGGCAGCTGTGCCTGTACGCCGGTGACCGCCCAGCGCGCGCGGTGGCGATGGCCGGCGAGGCCGCGCAGGGCGCCGGCTTCGGCCAGCGCCTCGCGGTGGTGACGATTGAGATCGGCGCGCAGGCAGAGGTCTTCCACGTCGCGGAAGGGGCGCTGCTCGCGCGCCGCGACCATGGCGCGGGCGGCCGTTTCGCTCAGCCCGTTGATCATGCGCAGGCCCAGGCGCAGCGCGGGCTGGCCGCGGGCGTTGCGCGGGTCATCTTCCAGCGTGCAATCCCAGTGACTGTGGCGCACGTCGACCGGACGCACGGCGACGCGGCCGATGCGTTGCAATTCCTGCACGATCTGGCTGGGTGCATAGAAGCCCATCGGCTGCGAGTTCAAGAGGGCGCAGGCGAACGCGGCCGGCTCGTGGCATTTGAGCCAGCAACTGACGTAGACCAGGTTGGCGAAGCTGGCCGCGTGCGATTCGGGAAATCCGTACGAACCGAAGCCCTTGATCTGCTCGAACAGCTGCGCAGCGAATTCGTCGCTGTAGCCGAGCTTGAGCAGGCCGGCGGTGATGCGTTCGCGATGCGGTTCCATGCCGCCGTGGCGCTTCCACGCGGCCATCGAGCGGCGCAACTGGTCGGCCTCGCCGGCGGTGTAGCCGGCCGCGACGATGGCCAGCTTCATCACCTGCTCCTGGAACAGCGGCACGCCCTCGGTCTTGGTGAAGATCGCCGCCACGCTGGGGTGGTGCTGCATGCGCTCGCCGCGGCCGTGCCGGCGCTCCAGGTACGGATGCACCATGTTTCCCTGGATCGGCCCGGGCCGCACGATCGCCACCTGAATCACCAAGTCGTAGAACTTCTTAGGCTGCAGCCGCGGCAGCATCGCCATCTGTGCGCGGCTTTCGATCTGGAACACGCCCACGGTCTCGGCGCGGCGGATCATTTCGTAGGTTTTCTCGTCCTCCTGCGGCAGCGAGGCGAGGGTGGGGAAGTCGCGGCCGCGCTCGGTGCGCAGCAACTGCAGGCATTTGCGGATGCAGGTGAGCATGCCCAGCGCGAGGCAGTCGACCTTGAGCATGCGCATGGACTCCAGGTCGTCCTTCTCCCACTGGATGATGGTGCGATCGGGCATGGCCGCGTTCTCCACCGGCACCAGGCTGTCCAGCGCGGCGTCGCTGATGACGAAGCCGCCCACGTGCTGTGAGAGGTGGCGCGGGAAGTCGAGCAGCTGGAAGGTGAGCTGCAGCACGCGGCGGATCAGCGGGCTGTCCGGATCGAAGCCGCCTTCGCGCAGCAGCACCGGCAGCGGCGTCTCGCCCTGGCCACGGGCGAACACGCGGCTGAGCTGGTTCACCTGGTCCATCGGCAGGCCGAGCGCGCGGGCCACGTCGCGCACCGCGCTCTTGCCGCGATAGCGGATCACCGTGGCGGCAAGTGCGGCGCGTTCGCGGCCGTACTTGGCGTAGATGTACTGGATCACTTCCTCGCGTCGCTCGTGCTCGAAATCGACGTCGATGTCCGGCGGCTCGTTGCGCTCGGCGGAGATGAAGCGCTCCATCAAAAGGTCGATCTTGCCCGGGTTGACCTCGGTGATGCCGAGCGCGAAGCACACTGCCGAATTGGCCGCCGAGCCGCGGCCCTGGCAGAGGATGTCCTGGCTGCGCGCGAAGCGCACGATGTCGGCCACAGTGAGGAAGTAGGCCTCGTACTGTAGCTGGCCGATCAGCGCCAGCTCGCGCTCGATCTGCGCATGGATGTCTTCAGGCACGCCGTCAGGCCAGCGCCAGCGCATGCCCGCTTCGGTGAGGTGGCACAGCCACGAGGCGGCTGTGTGGCCCTCGGGCACCAGTTCCTTCGGGTAGCGGTAGTGGATGGTGCGCAGGTCGAAGGTGCAGCGTGCGGCGATGCGCAGGGTTTCGTCCATCAACGCGGCGGGGTAATTGGCCGCCAGCACCTCGCGCCGGCGCAGGTGGCGTTCGCCGTTGGGAAACAGATTGCCGCCGATGTCGGCCACCGGCTGGCGGTGGCGTATTGCGGTGAGCGTGTCCTGCAGCGCACGGCGGCTGCGCACGTGCATGTGCACGTCGCCGCTGGCGACCAGCGGAAGGTCCAGCGCGGCGGCCAGCTCGGTGAGTGCGTGCAGGCGCTGGCGATCGTCCGGGCCGTGGTGTAGTTCCACCGCCAGCCAGCAGCGGCCGGCGAAGGTCTGCGCCATCCAGTGGCCGTGCTCGATCTCGGGTTTGGCATCGGGCAACCACAGCGCCAGCGTGCCGGGCAGGCCGTGGGCGAAGTCGGCGCGGGTCAGCCGGTACGTGCCTTTGTCGGCGCGACGGCGCCCTTGCGTGATCACGCGGCACAACCGGGTGTAGCCGGCATGGTCTTCGCACAGCAGCACGAACTTCGGGCCGTCGTCGAGCTGGAATTCGGCGCCGACGATCAACCGCACGGCGGGCGGTTCGTCCTTGGTCGGGCGGGTGGCGTCCTGCGCGTCGAGCGCCCGCACGATGCCGGCCAGCGAGCATTCGTCGGTGATCGCCAGCGCGGTGTAGCCCAGCGCCTGCGCGCGGGCGAACAGTTCTTCCGCATGCGAGGCGCCACGCTGGAAGGAGTAAGGCGACAGGCAGTGCAGTTCGGCGTAGCCGGGCGGCGGCGCGGGCGCGGATGGCAGCGGCGAGGAAGCGGGCGAGGCCGATGCGGCCGTCGCGTCATGCGAGGCGGCCACGCGCAGGCGGGGGCGGTGATCCCGGCTCATGCGAACCAGCCATGCAGCATCCAGCCGCTGCGTTCGTCCGGGCGCTCGCCGGGCGGACAGAACGCCCAGGCGCGCTGGCCTTCGGCGGTTTCCAGCACGTAGTAGTCGCGGCGCAGGTCGCCGCCGTCCCACCAGCCGCTTTCGATGCGTTCGGGGCCCGCCAGCACGCGCACGTGCCGCGTGCGCAGCGGGATCGGCTGCGGCAGCAGCCAGGTGGGGCGCGGATGCATGCCGGGTGTGGCGGCGCGCGAATCGGGAGAGGCCACCCGCTGCGCGCGCTCCGGCCGCGGATCGCCGGTGGCCTCCAGCCGGTACACGGCGTCGTCGCCCAGCCGCGCGCGCAGGCGTTCGTGCAGGTGCTCGAGCGGGATGGCGTGCTCGGGGCGCACGTCGAACAGGTCGCGCCGCCCGGGCACGAACGGTGGCAGCTCGCTGGCGCGCAGGCGCAGCCATTCCACCGGGTGAGCGAGCGTGATGCGCTCGAGCCGGCTGCGCGCAAACTCGAACAGTGCGGCGGCGTCGCGTTCCGGCTGCAGCAGGCCGACCGGCACGTGGGTGGGCCGCTGGCGGCGATGGCCCAGGCTCAGCGTGAAACGCTGCACGCCACCGTCGCGCCCGGCGAGAAACGCGGCCAGGTCGCCGGTGAGCCGGCGCAGCGGAAATGCCAGCGAAGCCAGCTGCTCCACGTCGAAATTGAACGCGATGCGCGCCTCGAACCGGTCCGGCGGCTGGTAGCGCGGGCGCGGCAACTGGCGTTCGCCGAGCAGGTCGTCCAGATGGTCGAGCAAGCCTGCGCCGAAGCGTCGGCGCAGGCCGTCGCGCGGCAGCGCCAGCAGCGCGCCGAGGCGTTGCACGCCCATCCGCGCGAGCGCCTCGTCCAGCCCGTCGGGCAGCCCGGCATGGACGAGCGGCAGCCTGGTCATCGCGGTGCGGAGTTGTTCGTTCGTGGTCAGCGCCGCGCCGTCCGTTGTCTTGGCCAGCACGCGCGCGGCCAGCGGCGTGGGAGCGAGCGCGAGGCGGTGGCGAAAACCCATCGCGGCCAGGTCGTCGCGCAACTTCTGCTGGAACTGCGGCCAGGGGCCGAACAGGCGCTGACTGCGCTGCACTTCCAGCGCGATGGCGGTGGGCAACTGCAGCACCTCGGCGCTGTAGCGATAGGCCCAGGCGCCGAGCAGATCGTGCTGGCGCGCGGTGAGCGCGGCGTCGTGCGGCACGGCATCGAAGCGGGCGAGCAGCGCGTGCGCGGTGGTCAGCGGCTGGCCAGGGTGGATGCCGGTCGCGCGCGCGGCGTCATTGGCGTCGAGGACGCGGCGCGCCTGCAGCGGGCCGTCGATCACCACCAATGGAGCGGTGTCCTCCGGCGGGCGGCGACGCAGCAGCGTGTCCAACGCCAGATGCGGCAGGGTGATGCAGGCCCAGAGCATGACGCGACCTCATGCGCCCGCGCGGGCCAGCACGAACGCCTGCGCCGGCGGCTGACCGCCGCGGCATTTGCGCACCCGCCACTGCGGCTGCGGCTGGGTCTCCAGCTCGATGCGCAGGGCGGCCGGCGAGGCGTGCGCGGCGTGGCGGCGGTCGCGGAACAGGAAGGCCGGCGTGTGCCCGCTTTCCGCCGCCACCTGCAGCCGGCGCAGCGCGCGCTCGTCGGCCTCACCAGGCCAGCCCAGCACGGCGCCGCAGGCGCTGCTGCGCAGGCATTGCTCCATCGCCCACAGCGCATCGCTGGCGGAGCCAGCACGCACGATGGTGACGTGACGCATGTCTACGCCGCGCGCCGACCAGCCGTCCACCCCGAGTACATAGGGGGGCGCCACCACCATCGCGGGGCGCTGGCGGGTGGCGAGCGAAGCCAGCGCGGGCAGCACCAGCTCAAGCTCGCCCACACCGTCCAGCGGCAGCAGGATCTCGCTCAGCGCATGCGCCGGCCAGCCACCCTGGGGCAGGGCGACATCGAGTGGCACCCAACCGGTGGGCACACCATCGGGCGCCCCCCCGCCGGCCGGCCGCGCACGGCCGCGCCAGAGCCGGCGGGCATCGAACAGAGGTGACAGCACCGCACCGGACAACACATCGCCCATGGCTCAACCCTGCCGGATCAGGCCGGCGAACAGGCCCTCGATGGCGAAGTCCTCGCGCGGGTCGGGATCGATCGGCTGGTAACCGACACTGCGCGGCAGCAGGCGCAACTGGCGACCTTTGCGGTACAGCCGCTTCACGGTGAAGCCATCACCCACGCGGGCCACCACGGTCTGGCCGTGCTCGGCCACGGGCGTGGCATGCACGCCGATCAGGTCGCCGTCGAGGATGCCGTCGTCGCGCATCGAGTCGCCGCGCACGCGCAGCAAGTAGTCTGGGCGCAGCTTGAACAAGGCCGGATCCAGCCGCAGCACGCGCTCGGTGCTCGCTTCGCTCAGCAAGGGTGCGCCCGCCGCCACGCGGCCGATCAGCGGCAGCGCGAGCAGGTCGTCGGCAGGTGCCGGGGCAGGCGAGGCATCCAGCAGCCGGATACCGCGCGCCCGGTTCGGCAGCAGCGCAATCTGCCCCTTGGCCTCCAGCGCGCGCAGATGCTTCACCACCGCATTGACGTGCTCGATCCCCAGGGCCGCGCCGATCTCCTGCAGCGTCGGCGGCATGCCCTGCGCCGCCGCATGCTGGTGCAGAAAAGCGAGGACCTCGGCTTGGCGGGTGGTGAGCGACATGGTGTAAATAATTTCACCTTTGCGGTCGGATGCCAAGAGCCGGCGCAGGCATCAGAGCGCGCGTGCCTCTCAGCGGCTGCGACGGGCGTGGGCGGCCTGCGATGAGGCACGGATGCGCGCACGAGACAGCACGCCGGACCGTGCCCGTTCGGCACTTCGATAGGAGGGCTGCCGGACCGATCCCTACGATCTGCGCCGGGAGCATCGCACCGCGCTGCCTGCCGGCAGCCCGGTGGCCGAGGGATTCCTCGCCCAGGCAGGCCGCGTCGTGCTCAGGGGCTCGCGCTGCGCTTTACCGCCAGGTCGCCCTTGCGGGTTCCGGGGGCGACGGTCCAGCCCGGCTTCAGCGTGAGCTTCCAGCCGCGGCCGTGGAGCTTGGACGAGTCGATATCTGCAGCCGATACCGTGGCGATCTTCGCCTGCTGATCGATCCGTGCATTGGCGTCCACCTCCAGCACGCCCCAGTCGTCGTCCAGGCGTATCGTGGGATAGACGATACCCAGGTCGCCTAGTGGCACCAGGGTCTGCGGATTGAACTGGAAGCTGCTGTGGCGCAGCGGCAGCACCAGCACTGGGCCGTCCACCAGTTGCGCCTTCAACGCGGCGAGATGGGCGCGGCGCGCTTCGTCACGCTGCACTTCGCCGGCATACAGGGTGCCATCGTCGTAAACCGCCTCTCGCGCCTTGAGCGTGGCGAACGCAGGTGACGGCAGATGCGCGGCATTGCCCAGCAACTGATCCAGCCGCTGCCCGGAACCGAGCTGGCGGCGCCAGCCGGAGTCGGTCTGGTCCAGCAGCAGACCGTAAGCCGGACCGGTGGCGTATGCGAACGAGCGAACGAAGGTCGGGGCGTGCACGAACACGGCCAGGTCGTGCAGCGCATAGCGGATGCGCGCCTGCGGCGTCGCCAGGCCAAGCCGCACGCCGGTGTATTCGGCGATGCCCTCGTTCGACTCCAGGTCGTTCTCGTTGCTCGCGGCCATCGGGAACAGGCGATAGCGCTCACGACGAAACAGCAGGGCGTCGCCGATGGCAGTCTTGCGCGTGGCCGCGTCCGGGGCGCGTAAGGCGGCGGCCAGGGCGCGCCACTCCAACTGCATCAGGTAGCGGCCCTGCAGCGTATCCAGGTGCCGGTTGTCGCCTTCCCTCAGCACCATCTTCAGTGCCGGCTGGATGCGATGGAACATTTCGTGCGCGAGCATCACGTGCCGCTGGTCCGCGTCCTCGGGCAAGGGCCACAGGATCTCGCTCCAGCGGATGCCGGACCATTCGATTGCGGTGTTCGCCAGGATCACCGTCTGCGGCAACGTGCCGACGAACACCTGGCCCGACGGCCTGAACGTGCCCTGGCCATCGAGCTGGTTGGCGACAGCGCTGCGGTCGGCCGGATCCACCAGCAGCATCGGGCCGCACAGGTCGTGGCCCCAGAAGGCGCCCGCATCCCGTGCACAGATCGCCTGCGCTTCCTGGAACATCCGGTGCGCGCTGGCGGGCTCGACGTTGCCGAAGACTGGCGGCACCGCGAACATCGCGAGGCTGAGGGCGAGCAGCTGTCGACGGAATCGCCAGGTGGAAAGGGAGGCCATGGGTCGTCATCCTCTACGATGGATATCGTAGTTTCTACGACGGGCATCGTAGTAAGTCAACCGGGTACTGCACGCGCTATGGACGCGCCTCCCATTCGATGCGGTCCTGCGGTGTCACGGTCAGCGCCAACATGGGCTTGCGCGTGGCATCCAGCAGGGTGACGCGACTGCCGTGCTGGCGAATGCGGTCGTGCGAAAGTGGTTGCTCCCCCACCGTGGCGGCCAGCACCTTGCCGCGCTTGATCCGCAGCGCAAACGTACCGGCCGGGTCACGCGCAAGTACCGATACGGTCGGCCCGAAAGCGCTGGCGTGATACAGGTCGGCCATCGAGCCATCGATCCGGCCGAGTCGCCCACCGGCCAGTCCCAGCAAGCACAACGCCGAGAGCGCGAAGGCTGCCGCGCGCGCTCCGACAGGTGCCCGGGTGGGCGCCGCGTCGACACCGAGCAGCCGATGGATGCGCGTGACGAAATCGCCGTCCCCCGCCGCCGCCATCGCCAGGGCAGGCGGCGCGCGGTGCTCGGCGAGGCGCAGCAGAGCGTGCGCGAGCTTCAGCGGGGCGGCGCCGTGACTGACTGCCAGTGCATCGCAGCGCAGCTCGCGCTCGTGCGTGAGCCGGCGGTAGAGCAGCCAGGCCACCGGATGAAACCACAGCGCAACCAGGGTGAGGCGCTGCAACAGGTTCCAGCGGTAGTCGTGGCGCTGCACGTGGGCCAGTTCGTGTAGCAGCAGCGCCTCCTGCTCCGCTGGCAGGAGGCGCATCCATCGGATGGGAACCACAAGGCGCGGTCGCCGTGCACCTGCCACCAGCGGCGAAGCTACCGCGGCCAGTTCCACTGGGGGCACGGCCATGTCCATGCGCTCGACCGCCAGAGTGCGCACCCTCTGCCGCAGACTGGCCGGTGCCGGGTGGAGTGTGAGGCGAGCCAGACGCCATGCATCACGTGCCAGTTGCAGAGACATCACGGCCGCGCCCAGAAACCACAGGCCGGCCAGCGGCAACGCGAGCGCGAGCAGGGAGCGATAGCCGTCCATCTGACGAGGGAGCTCCTCGAGCAAGGACGCCTGCGGTGGCGCAATGCCTGCACCGCTCACCGCCCGGTGCACGATCACCATGGTGACCGCGGGCGACAAGGCGAGTGCGGCAAAGTGCAGGCAAACCAACCGGTGGCGCATCGCGGCTGTGGCATGCTGGGTCGCGCGCTCCCAGCCGAGCCAGGACGACATCACCAGCATCCCCTGCACGACCGCAGCCATCAGGCCCCACAGTTCCAGTCGGGCGAGATAGGCGGCGGTGAACAGGTTCACGCGCCGCCCTCGAGCTTCTCGATCATCGCCTTGAGCCGGGCCAGTTCCTCCGGAGCCACCGGCCGGGCATCGAGCGCCTGCATCGCCAGCGCCAGCGAAGAGCCGGCAAACGCGCTGTCCATCCATCCACGCACGAGCCGGTTGAGGGTGGGCCGTTCGGACACGGCCGCAGCGTAGACGTGCTGGCGCGCTTCCTCGCTACGGCTGACCAGGCCTTTGGCCAGCATGTTCTGCATGATCTTCAGCGCGCTGGTGTAGCCGATATCGGTGTCCGCATAGACCGCTTCGTGCACCTCGCGCACCGTCGATGGCCCTTTGCGCCAGAGCACCTGGAGGATTGCCAGTTCCGCCGTCGTGGGGGTGACCGTTTTCATGCGCGCAGCATGCGACGGGCGGTGGGGCCAGGCAAGCCAGGTACGTTCAACGGAGATGCGAGGCAGGCGACAGCGAGGCCCCACGGGCGTATGCCGCGCTTCCCTTCGCGATTGACGGTCGGCGATCTCGCGGTGCTCCGGCATCCGGTGGCTTAGTGCAGCGTCACCACGATGGGGTCGCCCCGGGTGATGATCATCGTGTGTTCGTACTGCGCCGACAGGTTGCCGCGCGCACCCACTAGCGTCCAGCCGTCGTCGGTTTCGTTGACGATGCGGCTTTTGGTCGACAGGAACGGCTCGATGGTGATCACCATGCCTTCGGTGAGCACGCGCTCGTCCGTCGGATCGAAGTAACCGGGAATGTTTTCCGGGTCTTCGTGCAATGACCGGCCGACGCCATGGCTGGAGAGGTTCTCGATGACGCGCAAGCCGTAGGTTTTCGCCGTGCGCTGGATGGCGGCGCCGATGCCGTTGAGCGGCTGCCCCGCGCGCGCAACCTTCATCGCCTGCTCCAGTGCCGTGCGCGCGGCGTGGCACAGGCGCGTCTTCTGCGGGTTACCCGGCGGTATCACCCGCGTGCCGCCGGTGTCGGCGAAATAACCGTCCAGCTCGGCAGAGACGTCCACGTTCAACACGTCGCCGGCGCGGATCACGCGATCGCCGGGAATGCCGTGCGCGGCCTCCTCATTGAGGCTGATACAGGTCGCGCCCGGAAAGCCGTAGGTCAGCCTGGGCGCCGATCGCGCGCCGTGCTGCTCGAGCAGGCGTTCGCCCAGCGCATCGAGCTCGCGCGTGGTCATGCCCGGCTCGGCCGCCTCGAGCATCTCGTGCAGCACGTACGAGACGATCTTGCCGATGCGCTTGAGCGCGACAACGTCGTCTTCGGTTTCGATGGTCATGGGAATCTCCACTGCAGGCACGAAAGGTTACCCCAGCGCGGCGACCGCGGCGCCGTGCGGGACCCGGATCAATCGAAGTGCTCCGCCTCCGCCGGAGGCACCACCCAGCGATGCATGCGCGATTCGTAGACGGACACCGTAGGCGTCGGAAACTGCGGATCGGCGAAGGCGCCCACCGGAATGCTGATGAAGTCAGGCATGGTGTCCGGTTCGTAGTAGACCGTGGCGCCGCACACCGGACAGAAATGGAAGGTGCATGTGGACCCTTCATCCCCGGTTCGCGCGTACGCGGTGGAGTCGCCATCAACGGCTACGTCGCTGCGGTGAAACCGCGCCTGCTGCGCAAAAGGACCGCCCGTACGGCGCTGACACGCCAGGCAGTGGCAGATCGAGTTGCGCACGGGGTCGCCACTCACTTTGGCCGTGAGCTGACCACAACTGCAGGAGGCAAGACGGTTCGTCATGATCGATCTCTCGGGCATCTGACCTTGGTCCACCTAGTCTGCACGCAATCCGATCGTCCGGCGGTGGCGCGCCCCTGTCGGACGATAAGCGATTGGCCAAAAAAGGAACGCCCCGAGCATGCAGCCGGGGCGTTTACGTCGCTGGAAAGCGGAGGCGGTCAGATGTCCTTGGCGAGGTCCTCGGCCAGTCCGACATACCCACCCGGCGTCAGCTCCAGCAGCCGTTGCTTGGCTTCCGCCGGCAAATCGAGACCATCGACGAAGCTGCGCATCGATTCGCGGGTGATGCCCTGGCCACGGGTGAGCGCCTTGAGCTGCTCGTAGGGCTCGGGCAGGCCGTAGCGGCGCATCACGGTCTGCACGGCTTCGGCGAGAACTTCCCAGCTGGCGTCCAGGTCCGCGGCGAGGCGGTCCGGGTTCACCTGCAGCTTGCCCAGGCCCTTGGCCAGCGATTCCAGCGCCACCAGCGTATGGCCGAAGGCGGTGCCCAGCGCGCGCAGCACGGTGGAGTCGGTGAGGTCGCGCTGCCAGCGGCTGATCGGCAATTTTTCCGCGAAATGACCGAGCAGCGCGTTGGCGAGACCGAAGTTGCCTTCGGCGTTCTCGAAGTCGATCGGGTTGACCTTATGCGGCATGGTCGAGGAGCCGACTTCGCCGGCCTTCAGCGCCTGCTTGAAGTAGCCCAGCGAGATGTAACCCCAGATGTCGCGGGCCAGGTCGATCAGCACGGTGTTGGCGCGGCGCACCGCGTCGCAGTATTCGGCCACGCCGTCGTGCGGTTCGATCTGCGTGGTGTAGGCGTTGTAGTCCAGGCCCAGGCTTTCGACGAAGCGCTGCGAAAACGCACGCCAGTCCAGCTCCGGGTAGGTGATGGCGTGGGCGTTGTAGTTGCCCACTGCGCCGTTGATCTTGCCGCTGATCTCCACCTCGGCGAGCTGCCTGCGCTGGCGTTCCAGGCGGGCGACCACGTTGGCCAGTTCCTTGCCCAGCGTGGTGGGCGAGGCGGTCTGGCCGTGGGTGCGCGAGAGCATCGGCAACGCGGCGTGGGTGTGTGCCAGCGTGCGCAGAGTGGCGATGATCTTGTCGAATGCCGGCAGCAGCACCGCGGTGCGGGCGTCGCGCAGCATCAGCGCGTAGGAGAGATTGTTGATGTCCTCGCTGGTGCAGGCGAAATGCACGAACTCCCTGGCCTGGGCCAGCGCGGCGTCGGCGCCGATGCGCTCCTTGATGAAGTACTCCACCGCCTTGACGTCGTGGTTGGTGGTGGCCTCGATCGCCTTGATACGGCCGCCGTCTTCCACGCTGAAGTTCGCCGCAATCGCCTTGAGCGTGGCGATCTGCGCCGGCGCGAAGGCGGGCAGCTCGGCGATCGCCGGCTCGGCACCCAGTGCCAGCAGCCACTCGATTTCCACCTGCACGCGACGGTGCATCAGGCCGTATTCGCTGAAGATCGGGCGCAGCGATTCGGCCTTGCTGGCGTAGCGGCCGTCCAGCGGGGACAGGGCGGTGAGGGCGTGGGTGGACATCGGGCGTTCCGGCAACGGGAAAACCGCCATTTTACATGGCGGCCCGCCCTGACGGCTCGCACGCTGCTGCCGTCGTAGGAGCCCGCTCGCGGGCGATGCTCTTCGTTTTGAACCCACATCAAAGCCAAAG
>NZ_JBQCCF010000052.1:0-26469 GCF_051962475.1 Dyella sp. | reverse complement strand
ACGTGCGGCGGGCTGACGCGCAGCCTTCGGGGGGAGGCCGACACTCGATCCTGCGGGCGATGCCCGTGCCCTGGCCGGCCGGGGAACTTCCCGCCCCAAGCCGCTTACCAAAAGCGCGCCGCTTGCAAACCCGGCCGCCTGCCGCCATGCAGGGACGCGTGAAGCTCCCGTGCATGCCTTGGGGGCGCATGGCATAATCCAAGACCTTTTTCCTGGTGCGGGCGGAAATTTCCTGTCCATGCCGCTACTTGCAGGATGAAACGATGAGTCTTCCGATGTCCCTCATGCTGGCCCAGGCGGCTCCCGCCGCCGCGCCGGGAAACCCGCTTTTCAGCTTCCTGCCGCTGATCGCGCTGTTCGTCATCTTCTATTTCCTGATGATCCGCCCGCAGATGAAGCGCCAGAAGGAGCACCGCAACATGGTGTCCGCGCTGGCCAAGGGCGACGAGATCGTCAGCAATGGCGGCATCGCCGGCCGCGTCGAGGAGGTGGGCGAGAGCTTCCTCACCGTCGAGATCGCGCCGAACGTGAAGGTGCGCGTGCAGAAGGGCGCCGTGTCGCAGGTGCTGCCCAAGGGCTCGCTGAAGTCGGCTTGATATCCACGGCGCGCCCAGGTGGCGCGCCGTTCTCGTTTTCGACGTTACGCCGCCCGACGTGCGCGGCTTTGATGGATGCAAGGCATGAGTGATTTCCCCCGCTGGAAATACGCGCTGGTTGCGCTCGTATTGGTGTTCGGCATCGTTTACGCATTGCCCAACGCCTTCCCGCCGGTGCCGGCAGTGCAGGTGCAGGCCAGCCACGCGGCACCGCTGGATGCCACCGTTCAGCAGAAGGTGGCCGATGCGCTGAAGCAGCAGAACATCGCCTACACCGGCCTGGCGATCGATGGCGACCACCTGGTGGCCAACTTTGCCAACGCCGACGTGCAGGCCAAGGCCTCGGACGTAATCAAGGCGGCGCTGGGTGACAACTACACCGTGGCGCTGAACCTCGCGCCCACCGTGCCGGGCTGGCTGCGTGCGATCCACGCCAAGTCGATGCCGCTGGGCCTGGACCTGCAGGGCGGTGTGCACTTCCTGATGGCGGTGGACCAGGACAGCGTGATCGACAAGCAGGAAGAGCGTTACGCGGACGACATCCGCAACCTGCTGCGCCAGAAGAACATTCGCTACGACTCGGTGGTGCGTGCCGCCACCCGCGGTCAGGGCATCAATATCGCCCTGCGCTCGGATGCCGACCGCAACGCGGCGGCCACGGCGATCGCCAACGAGTACCCCGACCTCAACGTCAACAACGGCGACAGCACCGGCGACCGTTTCATGCTGAGCGCCGTGGTCAAGCCGCAGAAACTGCGACAGCTGGCGCTCGATGCAATCCGACAGAACGTGGGCACGCTGCGCAACCGCGTCAACGCGCTGGGCGTGTCCGAGCCGGTGATCCAGCAGCAGGGCGAGAACCAGATCGTGGTGGAGCTCGCCGGCATGCAGAACCCGGCCGAGGCGAAGAAGGTGATCGGCGCCGTGGCCACGCTGGAATACCACCCGGGTATCGGTTTCCCCGGTGACCCGCAGGCAGTGGAAGCGGACCGCAGCAAGAACGTGCCGCCGAACGCGCGCCTGTACTACGAGCGCGGCACCCACCGTCCGGTGCTGGTGAGCAAGCAGATCATCGTCAGCGGCGATCAGCTGGCCGATGCCTCCTCCGGCACCGATCAGCAATCCGGCATGCCCAAGGTGGACGTCACGCTCACCGCGGCCGGCGCCAAGAAGATGCTGGACTTCACCAGCAGCAACGTCGGCAAGCCGATGGCGGTGGTCTACGTGGAGCGCGTCACCGACACCAAGATGGTCGACGGCAAGGAAGTGCGTACGCCGCGCATCACCGAGGAGGTGATCAGCGACGCCACCATCCAGGGCGTGTTCGGCAAGCAGTTCCAGACCACCGGCCTGTCCAGCCCGAAGGAAGCCTCCGAGCTGGCGCTGCTGCTCAAGGGTGGCTCGCTGGCCGCGCCGGTGGACATCGTTTCCGAATCGGCGCTGAGCCCGAGCCTGGGTCAGGACAACATCAACAAGGGCTTCAAGGCCGTGATGCTGGGTCTGGCGCTGGTGCTGCTGGCCGCGGCGATCTACTACAAGCTGTTCGGCCTGGTGGCGGACATCGCGCTGTTCTTCAACCTGGTGATCCTGCTGGCGGTGATGTCGCTGATCGGCGTCACGCTCACCATGCCGGGCATCGCCGGTATCGTGCTGACGCTGGGCATGGCGATCGACGCCAACGTGCTGATCTGCGAGCGCATCCGCGAAGAACTGCGCAACGGCTCGACCCCGCACGCGTCGATCCGCGCCGGCTACGAGAAGGCCTGGGCGACCATTCTGGACGCCAACGTCACCCACCTGATCGCCGCGCTGGCGCTGACCACGATGGGCTCGGGCCCGATCCGCGGCTTCGGTATCACGCTGCTGATCGGCATCCTGACCTCGATGTTCACCTCGGTGACCGTCACGCATGCCATCACCGCGCTGATCCACGGCCACCGCAAGCTCAAGACGCTGTCAGTGTAGTTGTTGTGCCGCCGGTCGCCCCTTGTGGGCGGCCGGCGACTCGCCCGGGCCGGCATGTGTCCGATCCGGGCTCCGCGCAGCGGATGGGTCCGCCGCGCGCCCGGCCATCCATGGCCGGAATCCCCTGAAGGAATGTTTCATGGAAATCTTCAACCACAACGCCAACGTCAACTTCCTGGGCATGCGCAAGTTCAGCATCGGCTTGGCCGTGCTGTTGATGCTCGCCTCGATCGGCCTGATCTTCACCAAGGGGCTGAACTACGCGCTGGACTTCACCGGCGGTATATCGGTGGAAGTGAGCTACCCGCAGCCCACCGACGTGGGCCAGGTGCGCGCGGCGCTGCAGAAGCACGGCTTCGAGAACCCGCTGGTGCAGAGTCTGGGTGGCTCGCGCCAGATGTCGATCCGCCTGCAGGCCAAGGAAGACACCGCCAACGCCGCCGGTAACGCCAGCAGCTCCACCGCCGCCGACAAGGTCGCCAACGACGTGCTGGCAGCGCTTAAGACCGAGCAGCCCGGCGTGGTGATGACCAGCCACAGCTTCGTCACCTCGGCGGTGGGCGACGAGGTGAAGAGCGACGGCTCGATCGCCGCGATTTTCGTGATCATCGGCATCGGCCTGTACCTGTGGATCCGCTTCGAGCGCCGCTTCGCGATCGCCGCGCTGGTTACCGAGGTGCATGACGTGCTGGTAACCCTGGGCGTGATCGCCCTGGTGCAGCGCGAGTTCGACCTCACCGTGCTGGCCTCGGTGCTGGCGGTGATCGGCTACTCGATCAACGACAAGGTGGTGGTATTCGACCGCATCCGTGAACTGTTCCGCCTTGCCCGCAAGGCCGAGCCGGAGGAGATCCTCAACCGCTCGATCAACACCACGCTGTCGCGCACCATCATCACCTCGCTGTTCACCGGCATCACCATGGCCGCGCTGTACTTCATCGGCGGTCCGGCGGTGGAAGGCTTCGCGGTGACGATGCTGATCGGCATCGTGGTCGGCACGCTCTCGTCGATCTTCGTGGCCAGCCCGATCCTGCTGTGGCTGGGCGTGTCGAAGAAGGACCTGATGCCCGTGACCAAGGAAAACCCGGAGCTGGCGCGCCGCCCGTAAGCGCTGTGCCACTGCGATGAAAAGCCCGGCCTTGGCCGGGCTTTTTTTTGGCTGTCGGGCGGCGGCGGCTCCTCAACTTTCCGTCGGCTGCGCCGATAGAGCCCGTGTTGCAGAAACCGATTTCTCTCACGAGGCGCCCCACCCCATGATGGCCATCATCGGTACGCTCGTCGTTCTTGTCTGCGTGACGGGCGGCTACCTGTTGTCCCACGGCCACCTGCTGGCGCTGTGGCAGCCCTATGAACTGCTGATCATCGGCGGCGGTGCGCTGGGTGCCTTCCTGATCGCCAATCCCGCGGCCATTGTGAAGAAGTCCTTCATGGGTGCGCTGGGTTTGGTCAAGGGGCCGACCTACAAGCAGCAGGATTACGTCGACCTGCTATCGCTGCTGTACGACATCTTCAGCGTAGCCCGAAAAGAGGGCCTGCTGGGCCTGGAGCAGCACATCGAGGATCCGCAGGCGAGCCCGATCTTCTCCGCCTATCCGCGGCTGGTGCGCGAGCACCACCTGATCGAGTTCCTCACCGACTGCCTGCGCCTGATGGTCAGCGGCAGCATGAACGCGCACGAGCTCGAACCGCTGCTCGACTTCGAACTGGAAACCCACCATCGCGAGGCCGAGGCGCCGGCGATGGCCGTGGCCAAGGCGGCTGACGCGCTGCCTGGCTTCGGTATCGTGGCGGCGGTGCTCGGCATCGTCACCACCATGTCACAGCTCACCGGCGACACCTCGCAGATCGGCGAACACATTGCCGGCGCGTTGGTCGGCACCTTCCTTGGCATTCTGCTGTGCTACGGGTTCATCGGGCCGCTGGGTTCGGCCATGGAGAACCGCGTGCAGGAGGATTCGCGTGCCTTCGAGTGCGTCAAGGTAGCGCTGATCGCCAATCTGCGCGGTTACAACCCCAAGGTGGCGGTGGAGTTCGCGCGCAAGTCGCTGTCGGCGCAGGCGCGCCCGAGCTTCAGCGATTTCGAGGCCCATCTGAAGGATGGCCGCGCAGGAGCGACGCGGTGAGCGGGGGCGACGACTCCGACTCGGTCATCGTCGTTCGACGCATCAAGCGCGTCACCGGGCACGGCCATCACGGCGGCGCGTGGAAGGTGGCCTATGCCGACTTCGTCACCGCGATGATGGCGTTCTTCCTGGTGATGTGGCTCATCGGCGTGGGCACACGCGAGCAGCGCGCGGCGATCTCCGAGTATTTCAAGAACCCCAGCGCCGATCCCGGCACCGCCACCGTGGCGCCGCCGGGCAAGATGGGGCCGGGCGGGGCGAGCGACAGCGCGATCCAGCTCGGTGGCGCGATGGACCTGCCGCGCGGCAAGGGCGACGATCGCCGCAGCGCGCCGCCAGCCTCGTCGAAAGAGGCCATCGAGAAACAGGCGCGGGCGCAGGAAAAGGCGCGTCTGGAAGAACTGATGAGTCAGCTCAACGCGGCTATTCAGAGCAGCCAGGCGTTGGCGCCATTCAAGGACCAGCTGTTGCTGGACATCACCTCCGAAGGCCTGCGCATCCAGATCGTCGACAAGAAGAACCGCCCGATGTTCGACACCGGCAGCGCGCGGCTGAAGGATTACACCGTGGACATCCTCCACGAGCTCTCCGGCTTCATCAATCGCGTGCCGAATCCGATCAGCATCTCCGGCCACACCGACGATGCGCCGTATTCCAGTGACCACACCTACGGCAACTGGGAGCTCTCCGCCGACCGTGCCAACGCGGCGCGCCGCGCGCTGATCGAGGGTGGGCTGCAAGACAGCAAGATCGCCCGCGTCGTGGGCCTGGCTGCCTCGGTGCCGTTCGACAAGAACCATCCAAGTGCGGCGATCAACCGGCGCATCAGCATCGTGGTGATGACGCAGCAGGCCGCTGACGCGGCCAAGTCACCCGAGCTGGGCAGCAAACTCCCCCCGCTGCCGCCACCCATCCGTGGCGCCGACAACGGCGGCGCCACGCTGACCGCACCGCCGCCGAACAAGGCGATCTGAGCCGCCGCCGACACAGCCCGCGCCGCTGCCTCCACCGCGCCTCTGTAGGAGCCCGCTCGCGGGCGATGCTCTTCGCTCTGGAGCGGCATTAGAAGCGAAAGCATCGCCCGCAAGCGAGCTCCTACAAGGGCGCGTTGATGTCAGGCATCCCCCCAGCCATCACTGCTCTCCTGTAGGAGCCCGCTCGCGGGCGATGCTCTTTGCTCTGGAACGGCATTAGAAGCGAAAGCATCGCCCGCAAACGAGCTCCTACAAGGGCGCGTTGATGCCAGGCATCCCCCCAGCCATCACTGCTCTCCTGTAGGAGCCCGCTCGCGGGCGGTGCTCTTCGCTCTGGATCGACGATACAAACGAAGGCACCGCCCGCGAGCAGGCTCCTACATCGGGTGCGGGGCGATCGCGGTGTTGCTCAGCGCAGCTGCGCGTCCAGGGCGGCTAGGCGTTCGGGGGTGCCGACGTCGGTCCAGGCGCCTCGATGATGGATGCCGTCGATCTCGCCGCGTTGCATGGCGGCGCGCAGCAGCGGCGCCAGGGCGAAGCGCGGCGGGCGACCGGGTTCGTTCGGCGAGGCGAGTGCCTGCCAGCCTTCCAGCACGCTGGCGCGATACACGCCGACGCCGGCGAAGGTGAGCTTCGGCTCGCCCGCGTCGTGCAGGCGTCCGGCCGCGTCCAGTGTGAAATCGCCCACGGGGTGGTGGGCGGGGTTGTCCACCATCACCAGCTGCGCCGCGCCGCGCGGTTCGGCGGGCAGGCTGGCGAAGTCGAGATCGGTCCAGATGTCGCCGTTGATGGCTAGGAAGGGTTCGGGCCCCAGCAGCGGCAGCGCGTTGAGCATGCCGCCGCCGGTTTCGAGCGAGGTGGGGCCCTCATAGGCGTAGCGGATGCGCAGGCCCCAGCGCGAGCCGTCGCCCAGCGCTTCGGGAAACTGCTCGGCCAGGTGCGAGGTGTTGATCACCACGTAGTTCACGCCGAGCGCGGCGAGCTTTTCCAGATGCCAGGCGATCAGCGGTTTGCCGCCGGCCACCAGCAGCGGCTTGGGCGTGCGATCGGTAAGCGGACGCATGCGCTCGCCCAGCCCCGCGGCGAAGATCAGCGCATGCCTCATGCCTCGGCCACCGCGCGGGTGAGATCGCGGTCGCCAGCGTAGCTGGCCAGCAGGTCGGCCAGTGGCTGCAGGGCGGGATAGCCGGCCGCCACGTCGATCACGTAGTCGAACACGCGCGGCAGATCGCCGAGATAACCGCGCTTGCCGTCGCGGTAATGCAACCGGCAGAAGATGCCCAGCACCTTGATATGTCGCTGCAGCCCGGTGAGGTCGAACCAGCGCAGGAACGTGGCCGTATCCACCGCCTCGTCGATCAGCCCGGCCTGCCGCAGTTGCACGCGGTAGCCCTCGGCCCAGGCCTCTACGCGCTCACGCGGCCAGGCGATGTAGCAGTCGCGCAGCAGCGAGGCGAGGTCGTAGGTGATCGGGCCGGCCAGCGCGCCCTGGAAATCGATGATGCCGGGGCTGCGCAGCGGCGCGTCGCTATCGATCACTAGCAGGTTGCGGCTGTGGAAGTCGCGGTGCACGAACACCGTCGGCTGCGCCAGCGCGTTGTCCAGCAGCACGGCAAACGCCCCGTCGAGCGTGGCGAGTTCGTCGTCGTCGAGCGTCACGCCCAGATGCCGGCCAAGAAACCACTCCGGCATGATCGCCAGCTCGCGCGCCAGAAAGGCGCGATCGTACGGCGCCAAGCCGTCGATGCCGCAGGCGGACTGCATGCGTAGCAGCGCGGCCAGGGCATCGTCGTAGAGCCGGTCCACCGTGGCGTTGGACAGCTCGGGCAGATACATCCGCGTACCGAGATCTTCGATCAGCAGAAAACCCCGTTCCAGATCGGCTGCGCGCACCTCGGGCACGTGCAGGCCAGCGCTCGCGAGCCGTTGTCCCAGCGCCAGCCACGGAGCTGGGTCTTCCAGCGCGGGCGGCGAGTCCATCACCACCCAGCTGCGGCTGGCGTGATGGGTGCGCCAGTAGCTGCGAAAGCTGGCATCGGCCGAGGCGTTTTCGAGCATCAGCGAGTCATCACCGAGGGTGCGGCGAAGCCAGGCGAGGCGTTCGGCGGCGCGATCAGTCGTCATGAGTGAAGAGGCAGCGGCGGAGCGAACAGTCTAGCGGAGCGTTTCGGGCGACATGAAGGCGGGCGGTTCCTGCGCTGGCCTTGGGGGAAGAGCATCGCGACTGAAGTTGCTCCTACAGGTGCGGGCTCCTGCAGGAGCGGCCTGGGCCGCGATGCTCTTGCACCTCGTCATGCCGCTCAGAGGTTGTACGCCCGCTCCTCGTGTTCGGACAGATCCAGGCCCACCTGCTCCTGTTCGGCATCCACGCGCAGGCCGATCGACAGGTCGAGCAGCTTGAGGATGGCGTAGCTCAGCGCAGCGCTCCACGCGATGGTGAAGCCCACACCCTTGGCCTGGATCCACAGCTGGCCGCCCAGCGAGGTGACGTTGCCGAAGCCGCCCAGCGTGGCCGCGGCCAGCGGGCCGGTGAGCAGGCCGCCGATGATGCCGGCGATGGCGTGCACGCCGAACACGTCGAGCGAGTCGTCGTAGCCGAGCTTGTTCTTGAGCTTCGTCGCAGTGAAGAAACAGGCCGCACCGGCGATCAGTCCCAGCACCAGCGCGCCACCCGGGCCGCAGGTGCCCGAGGCCGGCGTCACCGCCACCAGTCCGGCCACCGCACCGGATACCGCGCCCAGCACGCTGGGCCGCTTGTGCACCAGCCACTCCACCGCGGTCCAGCCGATCACGGCGCCGGCGGTGGCGATCTGCGTCACCAGCATCGCCATGCCGGCGCTGCCGTTGGAAGCTACCGCCGAGCCCGCGTTGAAGCCGAACCAGCCCAGCCACAGCAGACTGGCGCCGATCACCGTGTAGCCGAGGTTGTGCGGCGGCATCGGCGTGGTCGGGTAGCCCTTGCGCTTGCCGATCACCAGGCAGGCCACCAGGCCGGCGATGCCGGCGTTGATGTGCACCACGGTACCGCCGGCGAAATCCAGCACGCCCAGGTCGCCCAGCAGCGAGCCCGGGCCGCTCCACACCATGTGTGCCATCGGCAGGTAGACGAAGGTCAGCCACAGGCCGCTGAACCACAGCAGCGCGCTGAACTTCATGCGTTCGGCGAAAGCGCCGATGATCAATGCCGGCGTGATGATGGCGAAGGTGAGCTGGAACATCACGAACACGCTTTCCGGCACCGTGTTGTAGAGCGAGTCCGGCTTGAGCCCGGCCAGCATGAAGCGGTCCAACCCGCCGATGATCGAGTGCAGGTCCACCTCGCCCGCGTGCATGCCGGTGGTGCTGAAGGCCAGCGAGTAGCCGTAGACCATCCACAACACGGTCACCAGTGCGGTGATCGCGAAGCACTGCATCAGCACCGACAGCAGGTTCTTCGCCCGCACCATGCCGCCATAGAAGAGGGCGAGGCCGGGGATCGTCATCAGCAGTACCAGCATGGAGGCGGTGAGCATCCAGGCGGTGTCGCCGCTGTCGAGTTTGGGCGTGGTGCCCTGGGCGAAGGCGGGCAGGGCGAACAGCATCCCGGCGACGAGGGCGAGCGGGCGGCGCAGGCGGTCAGAGCGCATCGGCGTCGACCTCCTGCGTGCGAATACGGATCACCTGCTCCAGGTCGAACACCATGATCTTGCCGTCGCCCACCTTGCCGGTGCGCGCGGTCGAACTGATCGCCTCGATCGCCCGCTCGGCCTGCTCGTCGCTCACCGCGATCTCTATCTTCAGCTTGGGCAGGAAATCCACCACGTACTCGGCGCCGCGGTACAGCTCGGTGTGGCCGTGCTGGCGGCCGAACCCCTTCACCTCGGTGACGGTCATGCCCTGCACGCCGGCCTCGGCCAGCGCCTCGCGCACCTCGTCGAGCTTGAACGGTTTGATGATCGCGGTGATCCACTTCATGGCGTGCCTTGCTCCCCGTGCGGCCGTAGTTTGTTGCAGCACAGCAGGTTGCGTGCCACGGGCGGACTTCGGCGCGCGATCGTTGCGGGGCAACGTTCCAGCGGGTTCCGCAAGGCGATCACGCGCGCTGGCGGTGCGGCGGATTGCCCGCTGATGGTGCAATCCGGCTGTCGCGCCGCGTTTGACCCGGGAACCGTTAATCCGTACCATTTTGGTCTTGATTAGATGGACGGGCCGCCATGCTCCGTGTCAGCCGACTCACCGACTACGCCACCGTCGTGATGACCTGCATCGCCGGCCACCCGGACAGCGTGCTCTCCACCGCCCAGATCGCCGACGAGACGCACCTGGAGCTCCCCACGGTGAGCAAGCTGCTGAAGTCGCTCGGCCACGCGGGCCTGGTCGAGTCGTTCCGCGGCGTCAACGGCGGTTACCGCCTGGCGCGTCCGGCCAGCGCGATCAACCTGGCCGAGATCGTCGAGGCCATGGAAGGGCGCATCGGCATGACCGAGTGCGGCACCGACGGCCAGTGCGAGCGCGAGTCGCAGTGCGGCGTGCGCGGCAGCTGGCGACAGATCAACCACATCCTGGACAACGCCCTGCGTGGCGTGAGTCTGGCCGACATGCTGCAGCCGCCGGCACCGCCGGCGCTGGCAACCATCGCCATCAGCGAGATCAAGGGCAGGACCATCGCATGAGCCGCCAAATCAGCGAAACCGCCGTGCCAGCCGACAACGCCGAGGTGATCGAGGCGCTGGGTCGCCGCTACGCCGCCGGCTTCGTCACCGACATCGAAACCGACTATCTGCCGCCGGGCCTGGACGAAGGTACCGTGCGCGCACTCTCCGCGCGCAAGGGCGAGCCGGAGTGGATGACCGAGTGGCGCCTCAAGGCGTATCGCCACTGGCTCACCATGCCTACGCCGGACTGGGCCAAGCTGAAGGTGCCGGCTATCGACTACCAGGCGATCAGCTACTACGCCGCGCCGAAGAAGGCGCCCAAGTCGCTGGACGAGGTCGACCCCAAGCTGCTGGAAACCTACGAGAAGCTCGGCGTGCCGCTGCACGAGCGCGCCAAGCTGGCCGGCGTGGCGGTGGACGCGGTGTTCGACTCGGTCTCCGTCGGCACCACCTTCCGCAAGGAACTGGCCGAGGCCGGCGTGATCTTCTGCTCGATCAGCGAGGCGATCCGCGAGCATCCCGAGCTCGTGCAGAAATACCTGGGCAGCGTGGTGCCCGCGGGCGACAACTACTTCGCCGCGCTCAACTCGGCGGTGTTCTCCGACGGCTCGTTCGTGTTCGTGCCCAAGGGCGTGCGCTGCCCGATGGAGCTCAGCACCTACTTCCGCATCAACGCGATGAACACCGGGCAGTTCGAGCGCACGCTCATCGTCTGCGAAGACGACGCCCACGTCTCCTACCTGGAAGGCTGCACCGCGCCGCAGCGCGACGAGAACCAGCTGCACGCCGCCGTGGTGGAGCTGGTCGCGCTGGAGCGCGCCACCATCAAGTACTCCACCGTGCAGAACTGGTACCCCGGCGACGAGAACGGCGTTGGCGGTATCTACAACTTCGTGACCAAGCGCGGCGACTGTCGCGGCCACGATTCCAAGATCAGCTGGACCCAGGTGGAAACCGGTTCGGCGATCACCTGGAAATACCCCAGTTGCGTGCTGCGCGGCGACCGCTCGGTGGGCGAGTTCTACTCCGTCGCGCTCACCCATCACCATCAGCAGGCCGATACCGGCACCAAGATGATCCACCTGGGCCGCGACACCAAGTCGAAGATCGTCTCCAAGGGCATCTCGGCCGGCCGCAGCTCCAACAGCTATCGCGGCCTGGTGAAGGTGGAGAAGGGCGCTGACAACGCACGCAACTACACCCAGTGCGACTCCCTGCTGATCGGCAAGCAGTGCGGCGCGCACACCTTCCCGTACATGGAAGTGAAGAACCCGACCGCGATCGTCGAGCACGAGGCCACCACCTCGAAGATCTCCGACGACCAGCTGTTCTACTGCCTAAGCCGCGGCATCGGCGAGGAAGACGCCGTGTCGATGATCGTCGATGGCTTTTGCAAGCAGGTGTTCCGCGAGCTGCCGATGGAATTCGCGGTGGAGGCGAAGAAGCTGCTCGAGGTTTCGCTCGAGGGCGCCGTGGGCTAGGTCGACACCCGCACTCCCTCCGGACGTCATTCCCGCGAACGCGGGAATCCAATTTGACGCTGGCGGGCACAAGACACTGGATGACCGGCATCCGCCGCTGAAAACCACCTCCCGCGTTCGCGGGAATGACGCCGAGGCAGGGCCGAGGCGCGCGAAACAACTGGATATCCCATCATGCTCATCATCGAAAACCTCCACGCCCGCGTCGAAGGCAAGGAAATCCTCAAGGGCCTCAGCCTTACCGTGAAGCCGGGCGAGGTGCACGCCATCATGGGCCCGAACGGCGCCGGCAAGTCCACGCTGGGTAATGTGCTGTCCGGACGCGAGGGCTACGAGGTCACCGCCGGCTCGGTCACCTTCAACGGTGTCGATCTGCTGGCAATGGAGCCGGAGGAGCGCGCTGCCGCCGGCGTGTTCCTGGCCTTCCAGTACCCGGTGGAAATCCCCGGCGTGAATAACACCTACTTCCTGCGCACCGCGCTCAATGCGCAGCGCAAGGCGCGCGGCGAGAAAGAGCTCGACTCCATGGCCTTTCTCAAGCGGGTGCGCGAGAAGCTCAAGGACATGCAGATCTCCGACGAGCTGCTGCACCGCGCCGTCAACGAGGGCTTTTCCGGCGGCGAGAAGAAGCGCAACGAGATCTTCCAGATGGCCGTGCTGGAGCCCAAGCTCGCCATCCTCGACGAGACCGACTCGGGCCTGGACATCGACGCGCTCAAGCAGGTCGCCCACGGCGTCAACGCGCAGCGCTCGCCCGAACGCGCCATGCTGATGATCACCCACTACCAGCGCCTGCTCGACTACATCGAGCCGGATTTCGTGCACGTGCTGGCCGACGGTCGCATCGTGGAAAGCGGCGACAAGACGCTGGCGCTCAAGCTCGAAGCGCAAGGCTACGCCTGGCTGCGCGAGCACGGCGAGCCGGCGGGAGCCTCGGCATGAGCCAGGCGGCGGCCGCCACACCCTTCGTCGCTTCGCAGCGCGACGCCGAGCTGCCGCACAGCGGCATCGGCTGGCTGGATGCGGCCCGGCGCGAGAACCTCAACAGTTTCCTCGCCGCCGGCCTGCCCGACACGCGGGTGGAGGCGTTCAAGTACACGGCGCTGCGCGCGCTGGGCCAGCGCAGCTTTGTGCTCGGCGATGCACACATCGCCACGCGCGTGGTCGATCCGGCCACGCTGCAACTGCCGGGTGCCGATGGCGCGCGATTGGTGTTCGTCAACGGTGCGCTGCGGCTGGATCTGTCGTCGCTCGACGCCTTGCCCGCGGGCTTGAGTCTGCTGCCGCTGTCGCAGGTACTGGAGACTGAATCCGAGCCGCTGCGCTTCGCGCTGGCGCGCCATTATCGCGAGCCGGCCGATGCGTTCGCCCAGCTCAACGCGGCGTTCGCCAGCGAGGGCGTGGTGCTGCGCGTGGCGGCGGGTGCGCAGATTGCCGAGCCGGTGCAGCTGTGTTTCGTGGGCGCCGCCGCCGAAGGCGACGTGGCCTGGCATCTGCGCCACGTGATCGAGCTGGGCGAGGGCGCTTCGCTCTCGCTCATCGAGCATCACGCCACCTGCGGCGCGCACGCGCACCTGGGCACGTCTTTGGCCGACGTGATGGTCGGCGAGCGTGCCCGCCTGCAGCACGTCACCGTGCAAGCCGCGGCCGAAGGCAGTGCCCTGGTGCGCCGTACCGTTGTGCAGATGCGGGCCGGTGCTCACGCCACGCTGCACGCGCTGGAGCTCGGCGCTGGCCTGAGCCGCCACGAGTTGCAGGTGGAGCTGGCCGGCGATGGCGCCAGACTCGAAACGCGCGGCGCGTTCGTGCTGCACGGTCGCCAGCATGCGGACACGCAGATGCTGGTGCGTCACACCGCAAGACACACTGCGTCGGATTCGCTCTGGCGCGGCGTCGCCGATGACCGCTCGCGCGGCGTGTTCCGCGGTGCCATCTACGTCGCCCCCGGCGCCGACGGCAGCGACGCGGCGCTGAGCAACAAGAACCTGCTGCTGTCTGCCAGCGCCGAGATCGATACCAAGCCCGAGCTGGAGATCCACGCCGACGAAGTGAAGGCCGCGCACGGTGCCACGGTCGGCCAACTCGACCCGCGCGCGCTGTTCTATCTGCGTTCGCGCGGCATCCCCGAAGCCCAGGCGCGGGCCATGCTCACCGCCGCGTTCTGCCGCGCCGTGCTCGACGATCTGCCGAACGAGGCGCTGCGCGAACATCTCTCCGAGGTGGTAGCCCAGCATCTCCCGCAAGACTGACGGTTCACCCCTCTCCTCCGGGAGAGGGGTGGGGTGAGGGACAACCTTGCCGGAAACCGAAAGAGCATCGCAGCCAACCCATCGGACACGCCATGAACGCCGCTGCCAAAGCACCTGCCTTCGACATCCAGCGCATCCGCGCCGACTTCCCGCTGCTGTCGCGCACGGTGCACGGCAAGCCGCTGGTGTATTTCGACAACGCCAACACCAGCCAGAAACCGGCCTGCGTGATCGAGGCGGTCGATCAGCACTACCGCCTGCACAACGCCAACGTGTCGCGTGCCGTGCACCTGCTCGGCGAAGAGGCCACCACGGCCTACGAAGGCGCGCGCGACAAGTTGGCGAAGTTCATCAACGCCACCTCGCGCAACGAGCTGGTGCTCACCTCCGGCACCACCCAGGCCACCAACCTTGTGGCCTACAGCTACGCGCTGCCGCGCCTGCAACCGGGCGACGAGATCCTCACCACGGTGATGGAGCACCACGCCAACATCGTGCCGTGGCAGCTGGTCGCCCGGCGCGCCGGCGCCACGGTGAAGGCCGCGCCGATCGACGCGCGCGGCGAGCTGATCGTCGAGCGCTTCGTCGAGATGCTCACGCCGGACGTGAAGCTCGCCTGCGTCACCCACGTCTCCAACGTGCTCGGCACGGTCAACCCGATCCGCGAGATCGCCCGCGAATGCCGCAAGCGCGGCATTGCGCTGCTGGTCGACGGCTCGCAGGCGGTGCCGCATCGCCCGGTCGACGTGCAGGCGCTGGGCTGCGATTTCTACGCCTTTACTGGCCACAAGATGCTCGCGCCCACCGGCACCGGCGCGCTGTGGGCGAAGAAGGAGCATCTCGCCGACATGCCGCCGTTCTTCGGCGGCGGCGAGATGATCCGCGAAGTGCGCTTCGACGGCACCACCTTCGCCGAACCGCCGCACAAGTTCGAAGCCGGCACGCCGAACATTGCCGGCTTCGTGGGCCTGGGCGCGGCCATCGACTACTACCAGTCGCTCGGCTTCGAGGCGATCCACCCCCATGAGCAGATGCTGCGGGCCTACGCCACCGAGCGCCTGCGCGAGGTGCCGGGCCTGCGCATCTTTGGAGAGGCGGCGGAGAAGGAGCCGGTGATCTCGTTCCTGGTCGAAGGCGCCCAGGCGACCGATCTGGCCACCTTGCTCGACCTGCAGGGCGTCGCCGTGCGCTCCGGCCACCACTGCGCCCACCCGCTGATGCAGTTCTACGGCGTGCCCGCCACGCTGCGCGCCTCGCTGGCGTTCTACAACACGCGCGAGGAGGTGGATGCATTCGCCGAGGGGTTGGTGAAGGTGCGCAAGCTGTTGATGTGAGGCCGCGCACTTCGTGCTGCGTCCTCTCCCTCCCATCGTCATTCCCGCAAAAGCGGGGTCTCAACAGACGAACGTCTGGTCATCCATCTGACCCTTTGCCCGCGGAACCACATGGGAGCCCCGCTCGACCAGCCCGCATTGTTGATGAGCGCTTCATCAGGATGACGGGGGCGAAACCTTCGCGGCATCCGCGCCGATCCCGCTCCATCGAGCCGGAGGCAACGAGTTCGTCCCCCTGACCTCAGTCAAACCAACAAACCCACCGCCGCGCTACGCTGTCACCCACACACGACGGTCACCCCATGCTCGCCTCGCTACCCGCCTTCCTGCGCATCCCGCTCGCCATCGCGCTGCTGATCCTCAACACGATCGCGCACGTGCTGCCGCTGTTCGCGCTCACCTTCGTCAAGCTGCTGCTACCGGTGCACGGTGCGCGCGTGGCCCTGTCGCGCGCGCTGGTGGCCATCGCCGAGAGCTGGATCGCCGTCAACAGCGCCCTGTTCGACGTATTCACCCGCACGCAGTGGCGCATCGAGGGGCTCGAAGGCCTCAAGCGCGACGGCAACTACCTCGTACTGTGCAACCACCAGAGCTGGGTCGACATCCCGGTGCTGCAGAAGGTGTTCAACCGGCGCATCCCGTTCCTGCGCTTCTTCCTCAAGAGCCAGCTGATCTGGGTGCCGCTGCTCGGCCCCGCCTGGTGGGCGCTGGATTTCCCCTTCATGAAGCGCCACTCGCGCGAGCAACTGGCGAAGCATCCCGAGCTGGCCGGCAAGGACCGCGAGACCACCCGCAAGGCCTGCGAGAAATTCCGCCACATGCCCGTGTCGGTGATGAACTTCGTCGAAGGCACGCGCTTCACCCGCGCCAAGCACGACGCCCAGGGCTCGCCCTACACCCACCTCCTTCGCCCCAAGGCCGGCGGCGTCGCCTTCGTGCTCGATGCGATGGGCGAGGGCCTGCATGCCATCGTCGACGTCACCATCGTCTACGCCCAGGGCGCCGGCTCCATGATGGATCTCATCGCCGGCCGCGTGCGGGACATCCGCGTGCACATCCGCCAGCGCGTCATCGATCCGGCCTTGCGCGGCGACTACGAGAACGATGCCGCCTTCCGCGAGCGCTTCCAGGCGTGGGTCAATGCGCTGTGGGCGGAGAAGGATGCCGAAGTTGAGCGGCTGCTGGATGTTTGAGATGCAGCGTCGATAAGCATCGGTGCTCATTCGCCTTTGATGATGTGGTGATGGCGATGCTCCGACAGCCTTCAGATTGCGTGAGCAAGGGGAAGCGGCTGGTCTGGCCATGAGCTGACAGCTTGAACGGACCGTACTCGAAATGTCGCGGCGCTTTCGCTGGTTTGCGATAACGCCAAAAGTTGGGCTGCTCTTGCAGTACTGGCCGCTCATGGGCAGGCTGTGGCGCATCGGTTTAGGACATAGATGCAGGGCGATAGGGATGTTTGGATTTTTCAAAAAGCGCAAGAACCCGCCGATCACGCCACCTGCGCGACCCGCGCCCCCATCAGTGTCCAAGTTGGCGACAGAGCAGCGGTTAGTCTCCGTTGTCGACGCCTACGGACGCTCGTTCCAAATACCTCTGGAGCAGTGGCGGCGCGACATACTGAAACCTAATCTCGATGCCAAGTGGGACGACCCCGAAAGCCTTTATTCCCTTGTCATCTCTGCCCTCAGAGATGACTTGGCTCTCGATGTCGAGCGAGCCAGCGCTAGGCTGATGGACATTGATCCGCTGGTTGAGCGGGGATTCGTTACTCGGGCAATCGTTCAGCTAAAACTCGGGCGCATCCAAGATGCTGGGGCAACACTTCGTCAGGCGATAGCCAAGATCGGCGAGACGGGAGTTCTGTTGACCAACCAGGCCAAGGTCATCAGCGCAGAGGGGCACCAGGCTCTGGCTATGTCCACCTTGGACCGCTCTCTCGAACTTGACCCCAATCAAGACAATGGGCTGGGCTGGCGGGTGGCTGAGCTGACCGAGGCCGCTGGGGCGGATGTGGCGCAAGCCTATTTGCGCACCATGGCAGAACGTCCCGACGCGTGGCGGCCACAACTCCTGCTAGGCCAGCGAGCCATCGAGGCGGGTGCGCGGGAAGATGGACTCGCCTGGTTTGACCAAGCGCTCAACCGAGCGCCCCACGGCGCAGACGTGATGCTGGCAGTGAGCGGAGAGCTCGGCAAAAAGGGCTTGCTCAATGACCTTGTCCAGCGTGTGGCCCCGCTTTATGACGAGCGCCGCGACGACATTCGGGTTGGTTACAACTTGCTGCAGGCCTATGCGGAGTTGGGCGATGCGTCGACCGGGCGCGATTTGCTGGAGCGACTGTTTGCCCTGAGGCAGCCTGCCTTTACCCAACACCTGCAGTACTACTCCAAGACCTTCGACGATATGACCGCGCAGGCACCGAAGGCTCTGAGCCACGAGCCTGAAATCTCCATCATGCAGATGAAGCTGCCACCCTGGTTGCTCGGCATGCAGGACATGGAGTGGGCCGCACCACTCCGGGGCCAGGATCGCCCTCGCATTGTGCTTCTTCCTCTGGCAGCGATCGACGACTCCCCGGCAGGCTTTGCCCGGAGTGGCCGAGAAGACGAGCTAGGCCGTCTGTCGCGAGGACTGCCCTTGTTTCTCTTGGAGCAACTGGTCTATTGCAGTGACCTGGATGTCACCCTGAACTTGCCCGTCGCCGATGGTCATAACTTGGTTCTGTTTGGATGTGCGGCTGGGGATGAGGAACTCGAATTCTTGGCGCAGGATTTCGACTGGGCCGTCGAAGGCGAAGTTACCCACATCAACGACGGTTTCAAGATCGTCTGCCGACTGAGACGGCTCAGTGACCTTTCGACGCTCAAGCGTGTGGAGCGGAGCTTCATAGAGCAAGGAATTGGAGAAGCCCTGACGGGCATTTCGGGGGAGGTCTTGGCGGCGATAGGGAGTTACACGTCGTCGTCTATCGAACCCCGGGTCCCGATGTATGCGCTCCCGGCCATTCATGCGAACGAGTATCTCAGTGCCTTGGGGCAGTATCTGGCGCTGACCTTGGCGGGTTCCGCCAACGCACGGGACTCTCTCTACGGTGAGCGCAACATCTACGGCTGGCTGCAGACCTTGGCTGTGACCGTCCCTGACAATGAGGCGTCCCAGTTCATGTATTTTACCGCGCTCGCCAAGGGCCGCCGCATGAACTCGCCCATCATTGATGAGTTTGAGCGACCCGCTGTACAGCGCATAGGGGAACTAGTTCGCGCCGGACGCTACTCGGCAAGGTTGTTGCCGCTCCTGGCCGCGACTTATCCCGACAACGCCGAGCTCGGCGACTTGCTAGCGTCGACAAAGCCGTTGGGGGACAACGCGTATTCCGCGTGGTGTGGCCGGCTGGCAAACGCATTTCCGGTGGTGCCGGTGCCACCTTCGAAGGCACCAACCTGACCATTCCTGCACGCGCTGACTGAACCGACCGTCCGCGCCGGTCTCCCGCGATCCGTTCGCTTACACCTATCGAGCTGGGATAGGTGCGGCCGGAACCCGTTTCTGAGTTGTGCGCAGCGGGTCGATCGCTGTCATGGGCGGCTCTTACAGCCAAGCAGGCGCTGATACCAGTGCGATGATCAGCCAAGCCGATACGGTGCCCGTCCGTGGAGAAGAGAGCCAAGGTGCACTTGAGTGCTGGCATCCCCCCCCTCACGGCTCCAGATAAAACTCGATCGGAATCAACTCCACCGCCCAGTCCCCTTCTTCCCCGATCTGCGCGGCCGGATGCATGGCGGCGATGCGTAGGGCTTCGTCGTGGCTGTCCGCCTCGATGATGAACAGGCCGCCCACCACTTCCTTCGACTCGATGTACGGCCCGTCGGTGATCTGCGTCTTGCCGCCACGCGCGCGCAGCGTACGCCAGTTCTCCAGATCGCCCAGCGAGGCGGACACCTGCACCTTGCCGGTGGCGCGCATCTTCTCGTCCAGCGCCGGGCACTGGCTCACGATCGCCTTGACCTGTTCCGGCGCCAGCGCGGCGAATTTTTCCGGGGTGAAGTAGGCGAGGCCGAGGTATTTCATGGGAGGTCCTTTGCGGTGGGAATGCATTGACGACGAAGCGCCTGGCCGTAAATCGACAGCCGCCGTGCACGACCTGTAGCGGGTCCCGGCTGGTTTGTCCGTTTTGAGTCATCAGCTAACGGCCGGAGCGTCCCTGATGGCGGCGTCAGCCCGGCGCAAAAACCTGCATCGGCGCAACCAACCACCTCACCTAAGTCGAGTTGTGCGCGCCCCGGCGCTCGTTCACAGTGAGCAGCCGTTCCGGCCCGTCCGGACGCCGCCCGCGCGTTGCGCGCGCCGGCACCAGCATCGACAGCAACGCGCTCCTGCTGGAGCGCATCGGGGAGAACCATGAAGACTCGTCGTGATTTCCTTACCCAGGCGCCGCTCGGCCTGCTGGGTGCCGTGGTCGCCGGTGGCGCGCTGGCGCAGGCCGGCGAAACCACCACGCCGCCGCCCGGCTCGCCCGGCGCGTTCAACACCGCGCCGCCGGTGGGCCCGAAGCTCACCACCGCCACCTTCGCCGAGGCGGAGAAGCTGCAGCAGGTGACGATGACCGAGGCGCAGCGCGCCATGGCCGTGGCCAATTGGCCCACCTCCATGGCCGCCCTGCTGGAGCGCCGCACCGGTCCGCGCAAGGTCGCACTGGAAGAGGGGCTGGCACCGGCCACCACCTGGTTCCCGGCGATGGGGCGCGCACACGTGGGCCCCGCGCACGATCGCTTCATGCCGTCCAAGGTCGCCGCCACGCCGCTGCCGGCGAAGGACGAGGACATCGCCTTCGCCTCCGTCGCCCAGCTCGGCGAGTGGATCCGCGCGCGCAAGCTCACCTCCACCCGGCTCACCAAGATCTACCTCGACCGCCTCAAGCGCTTCGACCCCCAGCTGCGCTGCGTCATCACCCTGTGCGAAGAGCACGCGCTGAAGCAGGCCGCGCAGGCCGACAAGGAGATCGCCGCCGGCCATTACCGCGGCCCGCTGCACGGCATGCCGTGGGGCGCGAAGGATCTGCTCGACACCGCCGGCATCGCCACCACCTACGGCGCAGAGCCGTTCAAGGATCGCGTGCCCAAGGACGACGGCGCCGTCACCCGCAAGCTCAACGAAGCGGGCGCCGTGCTGGTGGCCAAGCTCAGCCTGGGCGCGCTGGCGCTCAACGACATCTGGTTCGGCGGGCAGACCATGAACCCGTGGCTGCCGCAGGAAGGCTCCTCCGGCTCCAGCGCCGGCCCGGCCTCGGCCACGGCGGCGGGCCTGGTGGCCTTCGCCATCGGCAGCGAAACCCAGGGCAGCATCATCAGCCCGTGCATGCGCTGCGGCACCACCGGCCTGCGCCCCACCTACGGCCGCGTGCCGCGCACCGGCGCCATGACGCTGTGCTGGACGATGGACAAGCTCGGCCCCATTGCCCGCTCGGTGGAGGACACCTTGCTGGTGCTCAACACCATCCGCGGCACCGATCCGGGCGACAGCGCCAGCGTCGCCGCGCACCTGGACTACGACGCGGGCGCGTCGATCAAGGGCCTCAAGGTCGGTTACTTCCCCGGCTGGATGAAGGAAGCCCCGGCCACGGATCTCGACCGCGCCGCGCTCGACCAGCTGCGCGCACTCGGCCTGATACCCACCGAAGTGGCGCTGCCCGACTGGCCCTACGACGACCTCAACCTGCTGCTGTTCGCCGAAGCGGGTGCTGCGTTCGAGGAACTCACGCTCACCGGCCGCGCCGACCTGCTCAGCGAGCAGACGCCGGACGGCTGGCCCAACCTGTTCCGCGAATCGCGCTTCCTCTCGGCGGTGGACTTCGTGCAGGCCGACCGCCTGCGCCGCAAGGTCGCCAAGGAAATGGAGCGCGTGATGGGCGAGGTCGACCTGCTGCTGGTGCCGTCGCTGCGCGACGAGATGATGGTGATCTCCAACATGACCGGCCAGCCCTCGCTCACCCTGCGCACCGGCTTCGTCGAAGTGAACCAGGTACGCAGCGACTGGGCACCCGATCCCAAGCACCCGCGCCCGATGCTGGCCAAGCCGCAGCGCGTGCCTTATGGCGTCACGCTGGTCGGCCGCCTGTTCGAGGAAGGCACGCTGGGCCGCGTCGGTCGCGCGCTGGAGGCGAAGGTGAACGTGGCCAGCCAGCGTCCGCCGGGGTTCTGAAGCGGCGACCTTTACGCGGCAATGCGCTCGATACGGTCGACGGCTTTCCCCAGCGCCCGATGGGCTTCTTCCAGGTCGTAGTCTGCCTGGAGCCCGAGCCAGAACCGTTCGCTCGTTCCCAGCGCAGCGGCCAGGCGCACGGCGGTATTCGCCGTGACGCCACGCTTGCCGAGCACAATCTCGTTGATGCGGCGCGGCGGTACACCGGCGGCACGCGCCAGGGCGTTCTGGCTGATGCCCATGGGCATCAGAAACTCCTCGAGCAACACTTCGCCGGGATGGATGTTGGGCAGTTTCTTCATGATCAATTCGTCAGCGTCAGTGGTAATCGACGATTTCCACGTCGTGGGCGTTACCGTCGCAGAGGCGCCAGAAATTGCCAAATAGGAGTCCTGGGCGAGCCTTTGAGTTTATCGTTTACCGATATACAATAAGGCCTTGATCAGGAGCTTCGCCGACAAGGATACGGCGGCCCTCGCCAATGGCGAGCGCGTACGCCGCTGGATCAACATCGAGAGCGTGGCCCGGCGCAAGCTGGCCCAACTCCATGCCGCCGCCACGCTGGACTTCATGCGAGTTCCGCCAGGCAATCGGTTGGAAGCCTTGAAGGGTGATCGCAGCGGGCAGCACAGCATCCGCATCAACGACCAGTTTCGTGTTTGCTTTGTCTGGAAGGATGGGGACGCCTTCGGCGTGCAAATCACGGATTACCATTGAAACGAGGTGACCCCATGGCCCGCAAGACCCTGCTTCCACCGGTACACCCCGGCGAGATCCTGCGCGAGGAGTTCATGAAGCCGTTCGGCCTTTCGGCCAATGCGCTGGCTACCGCCATTGGCGTCACCGCCGCCCGCGTGAACGAGATCGCTAATGAGCGGCGCGGCATCACCGCCGACACCGCCCTGCGGCTGGCCGCGTACTTCGGTACGGATGCCCAGAGCTGGATGAACCTGCAAAAGAACTACGAACTCGAATGTGCCCGCCGCGAGCTGGCCGCCGAACTGAAGCACATCCGGCCGCGTGCCGCGTGATGCCGGAGACTCCCGCACCATTCCCCCATGCCGCTGTGCTGGCCCGCCTCGGCGCCGGCGACTTCGCCGATCTGCCTGCGGAACTTGCCGACACGCCGCCAAAGCGCGAGGCGCTGCACGTGCTACTGAAAGCAAGCGAGGCCGTGCATCGCGCGGCGGTAAGCACCACCCAGGTGGCCGATGCGCTGCGTCGCGATCAGAAGTTCGTGCGGCCGGGGCCGCCATCGCCGCACCTGGTGCGCCTGCGGCAGCAGCAGGCGCAGGCGAGGCAGGCAACGAATCAGGCGCGGCAGGCGTTCATCGTGGCGGCGGATGGGTGGGTGCGGGTGTTTGGGCTCACCGTGCCGGCGCGCAAGAGCCTGGAAGTGTTTGCCGAGCAATGGCTGGTGGCGAATGCGCCACGCGATGGTTCACGTTGATCCCTGGCCCAATGCAGACACACTTTCGCCTATGAAAGACATCCTGGCAGCTACCGCGCTCTCGGCATTCGTTGTCGCCTGGTGCGTAGCTGTCATCGCTTGGTTCTCAGTCATCGTCTTCGCCGTCAAAGCGGCGCGGCGGGCCAAGCCGGGGGTCACACTTTGGGGGTGGGGAACGCTCTGGAATCCGGCAAACGCTCTGCTCAATCCGCAGTTGCTGACGCCCGAGGGGCTGGTCTATCGCCGGAAATGCTTCATCGCAATCGCGGTGTTTTTCGGCTGTGTGGGCGTTCCGCTTGTGGTAGCCGCAATCGCCGGTGCGCTGAAGTGATCGAAGGTGCCCGCTCGAACGAAGCGACCGTTGCGTAGCGGAAACTGACCCCGGTGTTAGCCGGGGCAATCTGCAACTCAATCGCTTCAAGCCGCCTTGATCACGAACTCGCTGGCGGTGACCACCGGGCGCACTGTTCGCAACTGCCGCCGCATCTCCACCAGGCCATAGCGCTCCATGGTCTTGAGCGTGCGCGACAGGTTGCTGGCAGCGCGGCCGGTGAATTCAGCCAGCTGCCGCAATGATTCGGGCTTCTGTTCACGGATGACACGCAGCAGGGCGCGATTCTCGTCGGACAGCACCTCGGCCAGCGAGCGCATGGAGGTGAACCAGATCTTCGGCTCGGTGGCGCGCGGCTGGTGCTCGCCGCGCGCAATGGCCAGGGCTCGCGCACGGATGGCCTGCTGGGGCGCGATGCCGATGATGATCTTCTTCAAGACGTCGTCTCCTCAAGTACGCGATCCACTTTGTGGAAGAAATCCTCAAGAAGCTGCTGGGCGCTCGTGAACTCATAAGGCACGCCCTTGTCGCGTGCGTGCCGATGGCGGTGGTCATAGGTGACTCGCCGTCCGGCGAACCGCTTCCGCTTCGGCGGTTTGACCGCATGAGCGTTATCGAAACCAAGCAGGCGCGTGCCGTAGCGATCATGCAGCGTCAGTGCGTAGCGCACGCCATGGGGTACGTGATCGCTGGCCTCCACGCGCCAGGCTTCGATCTTGATCCAATAGTCATGGCCTTGATCGTAGATTTCGCCATCGAGCGAAAGCAGTGTCTCAATCCCAGCATCTTCCTTGCCATAAAGATATCATCCGATGATAACTGAAAACAGCGCGATTCCGCGCAGCGAACTTCGTACGCGTGGTTCTCAGAGGTGACGCGGCGGGTTCACTCTCGCATGAGTAGCGAGTTGGCGATGTCATCCGTCTCCCACCCGCCCCCTCCCGAAATGCCTCTCAAACCGGCTGGACACCGATTTCGGTGCCCGGCGTAACGCGTAGCCGGGCAGGGGGCCGCCATGAGGCAAGCAGTACACCGGGTGTTACCGCGTGACGTGCGACGCGCCGCCCGACGGCAACCATTTGGGTGGCGCGAGGTTAGGTGCCGTCTTCCTCACGTACGCCGGGTTGCAAGACGAGCGGCGGCTCCGGCCGCTGCGGGGTATCGATAACGTACCTCGCTCGATGGAGTGTCCCGCGCAGGCTTGGCTCGCTCGCCCGGGAATGCAAAGCTGTGGACAGCGCACAGTGCGCCGAGGGGATGTCCATGACGGAAGCGACGGCGGCTGGTTCGGGGGCGCGCAGGCTGCGTCCTCGGGGGAGGGGCGATGCCAGCCCGACCTTCGATATGCCGCAACGCGCTGGCGGACTACGCGCCATGCATTCGGCCGCCGCCGCGTGGTGGGCGGTCGCGGTCGTCGGTCATTGGGTCTTCGGGCTCTACATGCTGCTCGCCTATGGTGCTGCCAGTTTGCGAGGCGACACCGCGGCGTGGAACCGGGTATGGCCGACGGGATACGTGACGGGGCAGCCCTGGGGCAATGGTGTGGTTGCCGTGCACGTGCTGCTGGCGGCGGCGGTGGCGATGCTCGGCCCGCTGCAACTGGTACCGATGTTGCGTCGCCGGGCAAGGTGGTTTCACCGATGGAACGGGCGGGTGTACGTGGCCGTGGCCATGGTCGTCGGCGCCGCCGGTTTGGTGATGCTGGCCGAGGGGCGCTCCCTGGTGGGGGCGTCGCAGAACTTAGGCGTCGCCATCAACGGTGTGCTGCTGCTGCCGTGCGCCGCCATGGCATGGCAGCGAGCCCGCGCGCGGGACTTCGTCGGCCATCGGCGCTGGGCGCTGCGCCTGTTCGTGCTTGCCGCGGGTGTGTGGCTTTTTCGCATCGGGCTGGCGGGCTGGATCGCCGTCAACGCAGGTATCGTCGGCTTCGATCCCCGCACCATGCAGGGGCCGGCACTCACGGCACTGGGCATGGCCGAGTGGGTGGCGCCGCTGCTGGTGCTTGAAGCCTATCTGCGTGCCGAGGCGGCGTCCGCCGCGCTCTGGCGTTACGCCGTGACCGTCATGCTGTTCGCCGCCACCGTCGTGACGGCTTACTGCGCCTATCGCGCCACCATCGGCATGTGGTGGCCGGCGATGCATATCGCGTGAGGAAACCGACAGCGAACGTCTGTCGCTTTGCGTGCCTACTCCCGTATAGCGGGTGAGCACCACGGAGGGTCCGCTCGCAGGCACGAATGTCAGCCGACATTTGAATCGAAACGCGTGTCCATGCGAGCCGGGGCACCGATGTCGGTGCCCCGGCGTAACGCATCGACGGGCGGGAGCCGCCATGACGCCCGCTAGTGATACATCGGCTGCGGCTGCGCGGTGTACCACGTACTGCTCGATGGCAAGGGCTCGGGCAGCGCGAGGTAGGCGGCTTCCTCCTCACGCACCCCGGGTCGCACCACGAGCGGCGGCTCCAGCCGCTGTTCGTAATAGATGTTGTCGACGATGCCGCGCAGCACGCCCACATCACGATAGATGGCGTCGCCCATTACCGTGAGCGTGGCTTCCGAAAGCTCAGCATGATCGCTGCAGACCACCACATTGCCAAGGGCGCGGAGGCTGCCGAGCAGCAGGTTCATCTCGTCGATCTGGCTGAGGGTGACACCTGCGACGTAGCGGATGGACGCCTCGTTGTCGCCGGCTCGACGACGTACGGTTCCTCGGCAACCTTGTCCGTGTCCGCGGCCTCTCCTTCTGCATCTGACTCCGCATCCGCGGCCGCCTTGGGTGCCTCCACCGGTTCGCCACGCTCCCCCGGCCAGGAGAGTTCGTCCAGCACCAGCCCTATCTGCTCCTCGATCAACTCAAAGCAGATCGCCACCTCGCCCGGGCGAATCTCGTTGTAGCACTCGCTGTCTTCGTCCGGCCGCCGAGGTCGGGCCAGGTTGGTGAGGAATCCCACGTACTCGCGCAGTTGCTTCAGCCGTAGCTGGGTGTCCTCCGGCAGGAAATAGCCGGTGACATACCGATCTTCCGAATCGATGGTCGACATGCTTGCCTCCTCGTTCCATGAAGTACCCGCACGCCGGGACGGCGACGGGAAGTCGGGAGGCTAGAAACCGCGTACAGACGGCGGGCGT